>JAGAWD010000483.1 GCA_017941585.1 Olsenella sp.
CTACTCCGGCCGCTCCGTGATCTGCGTCGGCCCGGACCTCAAGTTCCCGCAGTGCGGCATCCCGAAGGAGATGGCGCTCCGCCTCTTCGAGCCGTTCATCATCCGCCGCCTCAAGGAGCTCGGCATCTGCCACACGGTCCGCACCGCGCGCAAGATGATCGAGCGCCACGACGAGCAGGTCTGGGACATCCTCGAGGAAGTCACCAAGGACAAGACCGTGTTCCTCAACCGCGCGCCGACGCTGCACCGCCTTTCGATCCAGGCGTTTGAGCCGGTGCTCGTCGAGGGCAAGGCGATCCGCCTCCACCCGATGGTCTGCACGCCGTTCAACGCAGACTTCGACGGCGACCAGATGGCCGTCCACGTGCCGCTCTCGATCGAGGCGCAGATGGAGTCGAAGCTCATGATGCTCGCGTCGACGTCGATCTTCTCGCCGGCCTCCGGCAAGTCGGTCATGACGCCGACCCAGGACGTCTGCCTCGGCCTCTACTTCCTCACGGTCCCCTCGCAGCAGGACAAGCTCGCCGGCAAGCTCGCCGGCAAGGTTCCCGCGGGCGAGGAGCACCTGCCGCTCTTCAACGACATCGCGGAAGTCGAGTTCGGCATTGCCGAGGGCGCAATCGGGTACCACACCCGCATCCGCCTCAGGAACCCCGACTACGGCACGACGGGCCGTCCCCACGGCGACCCCTCGAAGCGCGTGATCGAGACGACCGCTGGCCGCGTGATCTTCAACAACGTGTGGCCTAAGGAGATGGGCTTCTGGAACGACAAGTGCTCCAAATCCACGATCGGCAACCTCATCCTCGACTGCCACAAGGTGGCGGGGCATGACGAGACCGTGCTCGCGATCGACCGCCTGAAGACGCTCGGCTACAGCTTCGCGACGATCTCCGGCGCGTCCATGGGCCTCAAGGACATGATCCGCCCGGCCGAGAAGGACGCCGAAGTCGCCAAGGCCCGCAAGGCCGCCGACGAGGTGCAGAAGCAGTTCCAGCAGGGCGTCATCACCGACGGCGAGCGCCACAACAAGATCGTCGACATCTGGTCCGCGACGACCGAGAAGGTCGGCGACGAGCTCTACAAGACGATCGACAAGAACATCAGCCCCGAGAACAAGAACCCGACCGAGCTGAACCCGGTCTACATGTTCGTCGACTCGAAGGCCCGTGGCTCGAAGCTCCAGATCCGCCAGCTCGCCGGCATGCGCGGTCTCATGGCGGCGCCTAACGGCGACATCATCGAGCGCCCGATCACGGCGTCGTTCCGCGAGGGCCTCTCGGTTCTCGAGTACTTCATCTCGTCGCACGGCGCCCGCAAGGGCCTCGCAGACACCGCCCTCAAGACGGCCGACGCGGGCTACCTCACGCGTAAGCTCGTGGACGTGTCGCAGGACGTCATCATCACGCAGGAAGACTGCAACACGGTCAACGGCATCGAGGTCGAGGCAATCGTCGAAGGCGACGAAGTCAAGGTCTCGCTCGGCGACCGCGCTCTCGGGCGCACCGCGCTCTACGAGATCCGTGACCCGAAGACCGGCGACGTTATCGTTCCCGCGAACGAGATCATCGACGAGGACGCGTGCGCGAAGATCGACAAGGCCGGCATCGAGAAGGTCTGGATCCGCTCCGGCCTCACCTGCGACGCCGAGCACGGCATGTGCGCGAAGTGCTACGGACGCGACCTGTCGACCGGCAAGGAGGTCGAGATCGGCACGGCGGTCGGCATCA
>JAGAWD010000484.1 GCA_017941585.1 Olsenella sp.
CAGCGCCTGCAACGTTGTCTGGCCGCCCGCTGCCCGCATGGCAGTCCCTCCCTCGCGCGCCCCACGGCACCCCTGCCCATGGCGCTACCGCTTTGGGGTTGCGCGCTTGCGTGGCCTGTGCGCACGGCCCGGCGGTAGAGCCATCGGACGCGGCCGCAACGCAGCAGGGGCGACCCGCAGGCCGCCCCCAGGTGATCGCGTATTCGGTTGTGCCGGCGCCGGCTACTTGACCAGCTTGAAGCCCACCTTCCCGTCGGGGCCCGTGGCGTACACCCGCGTGGCCATGGCCGCGTTCATGTCCTCCAGGCTCTCCCAGGCGCCGAAGGCCCACAGCAGGTCCTCCAGCATGGTCTGGTCGGAGGGGATCAGGTCGGGGTCGACGCCGTCGAGCATCTGGCCCAGGGTCATGGCGCCGAGCCCCTCGCAGTGGTAGATGGTGTCCAGGTCGGGGAGCTTGAAGGCTGTGGCGGTCGCGGTGGTCATGGTGTCCTCCAATCGGTAGAGATTAGCAACTGATAATATGATAAGCCCAGGCCAGAGTATTATCAAGTGCTAATCACCCCTCCACAGAGATTACATATTGCTAATCCCTCCCAGCTGGGATAGACTGTATGGGAACACCGGACGAGAGGAGCCAGGGCATGAGGATCACCGATGCCGTCAAGCACATGTGCGAGAAGAGCGGACAGGGCGTCGTGGGCGTCTCCCAGGCCCTCGGCAAGTCCCGCATGTACCTCTCCGCCCTGATATCCCGTGGGAGCTACCCGCGCACCGACACGCTCGTCCAGATCGCCCAGGCGTGCGGCTACAAGGTCGAGCTCGTGCGCGACGGCGAGAGGATCGAGCTCGAGGCCGAGTAGGTCCCTCATTCCTTGCCATTACCCTTGCTCGTGCCGATCTCTGCCGCCCTGACGCGCGCCACGCTCTCTTCCTCCCCGTACCAGCGCATCCTGTACTCCCAGGCGCCCATGGTGACGCCCACCTCGCGCATGTCCTGCTCCTTCTCCGCAGCCGTGTCCTGGATGATGGAGTCGTCGAACTGCACGTGCACCTCGCCCTCGTCGGGGATGCCCTCGCCGAAGGATCGCGATGCGTGCATGACTGCTTTCGCTATCGAAACGATCGAGCCCTCCAGGCTGTTCTCATGTCTGCGGATGTTGCGCATAAGTGCGGAATTGTCCGAGCTCACCTCAGTGGCCGTCTTCACATATCCCCGGGACTCGTCCATGTCGAAGTAGCTGATGCCGAAGCCGGTCAGGTCTCCCAGCATTTGGAGAGAAACGCGGAACGCCTCGATCTGCCCGCTGGTGCGCAGCGCCGGCGCGAACTCCTGGATCGTGTCCTCCGTGCTCATGACCTTCCGAAAGACCGTACAGTCCTGCTTTCCGAACGGGATGGTGACGTTCTTGTTGCCGTCCTGCTCTCTGTCGAAAAGGACGTCCGACAAGAACACCCTCATCTTGCTGAGGTCGATCTCGTTGATAAGAGCGTCGAAGGTGAGGTCCACCGCCTGCACCGCGTCGACGGCATCCGCGAACACGCTCTGCCCATAGGGGCTCATGTCCACGCGCGTGTTGGTGACAGCCGGCTTCACGATGCCGAAGGTGGGGAAAGGACAGCCCGTGTCGTAGATCGGGAGGATGCCCGCAGGCGCGAGCTCGTTTCCCTCGTGGTCGAAGCACACGGTGACGATCCTGTACGTTTCCTCGCTTTCATGGGCGAGAAGTGCACCCTCGTCCTCGTGGGAAGGTGCGGATGGAGAAAGGTCCGCCGAGAAGCCCATCCCGCCTCGCAGGTGCATCTGCAGTTGGTCCACGGCTTTGCCCCTATAGAACGCCCGCGTGACGAAGGCGCATTCCGAGATCCCGTCCTCGTCCCATGAGAGCGGAATCACCATACGAGCGTCGTAGTGCCTAACGCGGACCTTCCTCTTGTCCAAGTCGAGCCAAAGGGCCCAGGCGCCCGTGCCAAGGCCAAACGCACGCACCACAGTGGCCTGCGCCGCGTTCATGAAGTTGGTGGACGAGAAGAACGTGTTGATCCAGTCGGTTGCCTTCTGGTTCTCGCAGACCACCTTGACCTCTTCGTTGAGGAGAAGAGAACCCCATTCCTTGCAGACCCTCATCGCCGGATGGATCGAGCGCCTGTGCACCGCATACACGCGCCCCATCCCGTCCTTGTCCCTATAATCGTAGAATTCCCCGCGTGCGCTCATCCAGTCATCCCAGCTACGAATCCAAGGCTCCATGTCGTCCAGCGGAAGGACAAACCCGAGCTTGCGCAAGTATTCCTTCACATGCTCCGGCACCCAGTATTCATCGAGACCATTAGCGCCCATGCAACACCTCCGATAATCCAGCCGATAAGGTCAGGTGAAGTGTCCGCTGCCGTCACAAACAGCCGCGTGCCTTAAAATGCCGAGAAGAGCTTTCTGTTTGAGAAGAGAAGCCGAGGAGGAACATGCAGAACAGGTACACGGGCGACATAGGCGACTACAGCAAGCTAGGCCTGCTCCGGGCTCTGCAGTCGGCAGGCTTCTCGATCGGACTCAACTGGTATCTCACGCCAGACGAGACGCACAACAGCGACGGCCGCCACGTGGACTATCTCAAGCAGGAGAAGTACCGCGCATGCGATCCAGGCCTATGGCTTGGCCTCAAGGCGATCGTCGATGGAGATAACAGAGAAGTGCGCTACATGGAGAACGACGACATCTTGCAGGCAACGTTCTTCTCCGACTGCCTCGACTTTTCCGACAATGATGTAAGCGGAAAGCGTAAGTGCAAGCCGAAAGCCGAAAGAACCGCGCTTCGTGGTGATTGGTTCAGAAGATCTCTCGCACGGTTGGCGGCAAAAGACATCGTGTGCGTGGATCCCGACAACGGCCTGGTCGTTCCATCTGCCAAGGGAAGGCCGAAGGAGAACAAGTACGTGCTGCCCGAAGAGCTCGCCAGTTACTACGCCCAGGGCTCCACGGTCGTCTACTACCAGCACAAGGCAAGGCGAAAGGACCCCTTCTACACAGATCAGCTAAAGGCGCTGTTGAGAAGAGAAGACCTCCCCGGCGCTTCTGGCCTTGCGTTGAAGTTCGAGAAGGTCTCGCAGCGCTACTACATGTTCATCATCCAGCCGCAGCATAGGGAAATGGTCGAGAAGAGCGTGAAAAACATGCTCTCTACCCCCTGGGGCGATCACTTCCGCCAGCTCTGAAACGCAATCGCTTAGGCGCCAATAAGGGCGAGAAGAGCCAACGTCACCAAGGCGCACGCCAGCAGCCGCATGAACTCGAGCATGGCGAGAAGAGCACAGATGCCGACGGCAATAAGGATGGCGAGAAGAACGATGAGAAAAGCCATTGCCTAACCTCGCAATACGTCGTCCATCATGGCATAGCGAACAGCGTCTATGGAATGGTCATTGCCATCCGGGATCTCGTCGATCCAATTGCCCTCCTTGTCCTTCTCGAACTCTTTGAGGGTGAATTCGGAGAAGGTCAAGGGACACCGCTCGGGGTCGATCACGATTTCGCGCAGCCCTGCCAGCCACTCGTAAGACAAGCGCCTCATCCTGGCCTTCCTGGCAGCGTGCACGCGGATGCCGAGCTCGCGCCTCCACACGTTCATCTGCACCTTGCTGTCCGGCGTGTCGTCGCAGTAGACGATCTGGTCGTGAAAGTACGCCTCCGCGCCCTGCTCGTCCGGGAAGGTGAGAGAATCCACCACGATGCGCCCGGTGTCCGCCGGCATCATCTTGTTCGCGGAATGCTCTTCGAAGATGAGAAGGCGCCGTGCGTCGGGCTCCCAGGCGCAGCGGACGAACCGCCAGGGATCCGGGAACCAGCCCCAGTCCACGCCATTGCGAATCCTTTGGAAAGTGCGAATGCGGGAGTCGGAAAGCTTCGCCTCGTGCACGTTGTCGAAGATGGCGCCACCGGTGCCGGTGATCTCTCCCAGGTACTCCCAGCGCCACGCCTGCTCGTTCGTATCGCGCAGGTACTCCGCTTCCTCGACAAAGGGCGCTCCCAGCCAGTCCGGGTGCGTCTCAATCACATCGAGATAAGAGCTACCGCGCACAAGGGTGTCGTCACGCCTCACGCGCTCCAGGCGCTCCACGTTCACCCAGCTCCACATCGTCTTGGGCGGATTGTAGGAATAGAAGATCCAGAAGCGGTCGCCACCACGGCGAAGAGAATTGAGAATGCTTCGCACGGCCTCCACGCCCTCGAACTGGTCCAGCTCCTCGAACCAAACCACCGAGCAATAGCCCTTGGTGAACTTCACGCCCTTCAATTTGAGAGGATCGTCCGCCCCACGGAACACGATGCGCTGCCCGGTAGGGGTGTAGGTGATCTCCATGGGAGAGACGCGGCAGCGGAAGACGCCCTCCAGGCCGAGCACCTCGATGGCCCACTGGATCTGCTGGTAGACGGAATCGCGCAGGGTGTTGGAGAAGCGCCTCACCACCACCGCGTTCGCCTTCGGGTTGGCAATGACGAGAAGGACGATCGCGATGCTGATGAAGGATGACTTGGTCGAGCCGCGCCCGCCCGGCAGCCAGTAGTGCGTGTGGCCGTGCGCCATCACGTCGCCGAGCACCGGGTGGAATCGCGGGATGACGAAGTCGGAGACGTTAGTCGCCATTCGCAACACCACCCTCGCCGTCGGAGTCGTCGGCCATGGGCTCGATCACCAAGCCAAGGGTGAGCTGCACCGGCGCGTTGTCGGCCTCCTCGGCCTTGCGCTCCATCTTGCCGTACTCCATCGGGTACTTGCGCTCGAGCAGCCAGGCGGCCGCCGTCCAGTACTGCGCCCGGCTCTCGGCTGCGCTTTTAATGGTCGTGAGCAGGCATCTCTTGTACTGGGCCTCGGCCTTTTTTAGTTCTTCGTATAACGCGCGCTTCACTCCGGTCTTTGCGTTCTCGCCCTCCTTGAGCCAGCGGTAGAACGTCGCCTGGTGCACGCCGATCGCGGCGATGATGTCCGCGTCGCAGAGCCCGTCGCGTTTCAGTTCCACGATCTGCTCGACGAGCGCGTATGTCAGCTTCAACTTAGCGGGCATGGGTAGCCACCTCCTCAAGGTGGCATGGTGCCTTCGCGTCACAAACTCACATGGCTGTGCTGCGTATTGTGTGATTTACTATGCAGACAAGTGAGTGATGTATTGAACGAGGGGGAGCTGCGATGCCGTACAACTACCTAGGCGATTTATACAAATCTGAGATAGTCAGCCGCTTGCAGGAGCTCGGATACGATGTAAAGAACGTCCATGCCCTAAACCTGATTCTTGAGGAGATGGGCATTCAAGAGCATTCGGGTAATCACTGGCTTGTGACTAACGAAGGTGTCAAATACACGATTTACAGGGATAGAGTGTTCGACGCAGACGCTTGGCACCCCGAGATAATCGACGCCATTCGTGATTATCTGGGCTAACAGAGGGTGAAAGGGTGCAAAGGGTCGAAACTTTCACCCTTTGCACCCCTCGTCACTTGCCGTCGCGCCGGTCACGTCGGCTCTTGAGGCCGTACTTCCTGCAGAGCCGGCTGTTTCGCTGGCGCATCCGGTCGCGCTCGCGCCGGATCGCGGCAACGTCGCCCTCGTCCGCCTTCTCCTCGCGCTCGGCCTGCAGCACCTCGTTGAAGGCGATCTCCTCGTTGAGGTGCATCATCTCGGTGCACATGGGACAGAGGCCGCTCTGCCTGTTCAGGCGCACGCCCACCACGCCGCACTCCGGGCACACCTGCTGCACCCGCAGGCTCACGTGGCACCGGCTCGCCTGGCTCTCGATGGAGCGCACGGAGCGGTCGGTGCCGCACTCGCGCAGAAGCGCGTCGTGCACGGCTTCCACGCCCAGGTGCCCGTTGGCCCGCATCACGTCGATCTCGCGCGTGGTCCACTCGTGCCAGGCCTTCGCGCTCATCACTGACACCCCCAAAAGGGGGCCGAAAAGGCTTTTCGGGGTCCAAGCCTCCCCGAGAGAGAGCGGGGTTGAGGGGTTGGGGCACCTTGTCCCCAACCCTCATCCCCCTCTCTAAAAAGATTCCTATATATAAGGCTTTTTAGAGGGGGGTCTAAACCCAAAATTTGGGGCTTTAGGGGGTCAGAGCGGAAGCGCATCCTGGCCCCCTTCCCCCTGTGCGGAGCCAGACCCCAAAGGGCCCGAAGTTGCCGCATCATTGGAGGTCGCGCAGGAGGAGGCGGGCGCACCCGACGCGGCCGAAGTTGCCGCATCATTTGCGGGCCTGCGCACGATCGTCGCCTTCGTCGCCCCGCCGCCGCTTATGCGCATGAATCGCGTGGACTGGTCCACCCAACGGTTCACGGTGGGCGCCGACCAGTTGAGCGCGGCCATGACCTCGTCGCGGAAGCACTCGTCGCCGTCGCCGATCAGCTTTTCGCACACGGCATCCAGGGATGTGACCTTGCCCAGGTTCTCGGCCTCGGTGCGCAGCTTCCTTGCCTCGCTCACGCCGCCGTAGTTCGGCTTGCAGTCCTCGAGCAGGCCGGTTGAGTCCATGGTGTGCAGCGGGAAGGTGAACCAGAGGTCGAGCGGGGCCTTGGGCGGGAACTCGCGCAGGGTGAAGCTCATGCGCCAGCCTGTCAGGTGCTGGGTCTCGGCCAGCTTGTAGGACTGCCGCGCCATCTCCAGCGTGCCCGGCTCAAGCACGAGCTCGGTCATGTCGAGCACCGCGTCGGGCGCACGCCCGAACACGCCGGAGCCGCTGCCACGGTCGATCGCGCTCTTGAGTCCCTGTGCGCCCTTGCTGTGGTGGTGGCTGATGACCACGGTGCATCCGAGGTTCACGCAGATCTCGTCGAGCCTGGCGAAGAACTCGCGGATGTCCTTGGCGTTGTTCTCGTCGCCGTCCTGCACCATGTAGGCCGGGTCGATGATCACCATGCCGAAGTCCCCGGCCTTGCACCGGCAGAAGAGCTCGCCGGTGATCTCCTCCAGGCCGCAGCTCTTGCCGCGAAGCGGCCACACGGTCAGGTTGTCGCGCACGACCTTGGCGTCGGCGCTCTTGGCGATGCTCACCGTGGAGATTCGCTTCTGCAGCGTGCGGTGGTCGGTCTCCAGGTCGATGTAGAGCACCTTGCGCTGGGCGCACTTGAAGTCTATCCACCAGCCGCCGGTCGCAACGCTCACGGCAAGGTTGATGAGGCCCCACGTCTTGTTCGCCTTGGACGGGCCGGTCAGCAGCATCTTGTGCGTCTCCAGCAGCACGCCCTCCACGATCTCGGCCGGCATCTCGGGCAGCTCCTCGGGAACCACGATGGCCTGCTCGAAGGCGGGCAGGCGCGAAGATCCGCTTGTTGCCGCAATTTCATCGGAGACGACGGAGGCCGCGTCGTTCGCGGCCTCCACGTCGTGCATGTATGCGTCCTTGCTCACGCCCATCAGCGCCACCTCGTGTACCAAAGCTTGTAACCGGTCGTGATCGAGGGGTCCCTCTGCTCGAAGTCCCACTCCTTGCCGCGCATGGCCATGAGGTACTCGTCGGCGTCCTTGGCGCCGTTTGGGTACGGAGGCATCACGGCATGGGGGACCTTGAGCACGTCGAGGTCGTGGCAGATCCGGTCGCGTGTCTTCCTGCCCTCGTCGTCCTCGTCCATGGCCACGGTGATCTTCTTGGGCCGGAGCTCGGGCGGAGTTGCGTACAGGACCTGGGCGAAGCGCCTCGCGTTGGCGACGCCTCCCAGGGCCATCGTGTCGCCGCCGGTGATCTTGGCCAGCGCCATCGCGTCGATCAGCCCCTCGGTCACGTACACCTGCTCGGCCGCCACCGAGAGAAGCCATTCGCACCACAGGGGCGAGGCCAGCCCGCGTGGCCGCCATTCCTTGTTGCGCGCGTCGCCGGGGCGGCAGACGGTGCGCACCATGCAGTAGTTGGCCGTCGAGAAGTCCCGGTTCCAGAACGGTATCGTGATGAAGCCGAATGCCTTGGGCTCGTACACGCGGAACTCCGGCATGATCTCCTTGGGATCCTTCGTGAAGCCAAGCCCGAAGGTCGCCGCGTCGCCGTCGTCGAGCCCCCGCCAGCGAAGGTAGCGCCGGCCGATGTCGTTCTCCGCATAGTAGAGCTGCCCGAAGGCGTTGCCGCACGCCTCGGCGCAGTCGGCGCCGCCGACTTCGCGGGGAGCGTCGAAGAGCGGCCTGGGCTTGCGTTTCGGCCTCTGCCTGGGCTTCCTCGGCTCGTCGTCGTCCGACAGCCGATAGCCCACGGCATCAGCCACGGCCCTGGCCTGCTCGGCAAAGCCGTCGATG
>JAGAWD010000485.1 GCA_017941585.1 Olsenella sp.
ACCTTGATGACCTTCTCGCCGTTCATGGCCTCCTCGGCGAATCCCTCGGTCTTCGCGAGCTGGATCTGCTGGTCGAGGAAGTAGTGGGCGCTCTTGCCGCCGAGGACGCGGGTGGCGTACACCATGCACGCGACCATGGCGAGCACAACGACGGACAGCGGGATGGAGTACCACAGCATGATGGCGAGGACGGAGATCATGGCGAAGAGCATCGTGAGCAGGTTGGGCAGCGACTGGCCGATGAGCTGGCGCAGCGTGTCGACGTCGTTGGTGTAGTGGCTCATGATGTCGCCGTGCTTGTTGGTGTCGAAGTAGCGGATGGGCAGGCTCTCCATGTGGTCGAACATCTCGTTGCGCACGTGCATGAGCGTGCCCTGGCACACGATGGCGCCAAGCTGCGTGTAGGCGATGTTCGCGGCGAGCGCGACGACGTAGCACGTTATGAGGCCTGCGGCGACCTGGCCGATCTTGGGCGCGGCGCCGGCCCAGTCGCCCGTGGGGAACGCGTGCTGCACGATGTCGATCGCCTGCTGCAGGAAGATGGACGGCACGGACGCGAGCACGGACGACGCGATGATGCAGACGACCATGACCGTCGTGTGCACGGGGTAGTAGTGGAACACGGTGTGCAGGACGCGCTTAAACGTGGCGCCGGGCCGCTGGGAGCCACGGTGTCCCGTGGAGGGCGCGCCTGCCTGCTGGGACTGCTGCTCGGGGCGCGTGGCCTCGTTCTTCTCGCGAGTTTTGGCGTCGCTACTCATGGCCTGCCTCCTTCTGGCCCTCGTCCATCTGGCTCATCTTCACGTCGTGGGACTGCTTGTTCTGCGTCGTGTACGTCTCGCGGTAGATGGCGTTGGTGCGCAGGAGCTCGTCGTGGGTGCCGATGGCGTCTATCTGGCCGTCGCGCATGACGATGATGCGGTCGCACGACTCGATGGAGCTGGTGCGCTGGGCGATGATGATCTTGGTGGTCTGGGGGATATAGCTGCGGAAGCCCTGCTGGATGAGCCTGTCGGTCTTAGTGTCGACCGCGGAGGTGGAGTCGTCCAGGATGAGGACCTTCGGCTTCTTGAGGAGGGCGCGTGCGATGCACAGGCGCTGCTTCTGGCCGCCGGAGACGTTGGTGCCGCCCTGCTCGATGTACGTGTCGTACTTCTGGGGGAAGCGCTGGATGAACTCGTCCGCCTGGGCGAGCCTGCACGCCTCGACGAGCTCCTCGTCCGTTGCGTTCTGGTTGCCCCAGCGCAGGTTGTCCTTGATGGTGCCCGAGAAGAGCACGTTGCGCTGCAGGACGACGGCCACCTGGTTGCGCAGGGTGTCGAGGTCGTAGTCGCGCACGTCGTGCCCGCCGACGCGGACCGTGCCCGTCGTGGCATCGTACAGGCGGCTGATGAGCTGGATGAGCGTGGACTTGGAGGAGCCGGTGCCGCCGAGGATGCCGATCGTCTCGCCGCTCTTGATGTGGAGGTCGATGTCCTTCAGGGCCATGCGCTCGGCCTTCTTGGAGTACTCGAAGCTGACGTGGTCGAAGTCGACCGAGCCGTCGGGCACCGAGAGCAGGGGGTTCTGCGGGTTGGTGATGTCGCTCTTCTCGACGAGGACCTCGCAGAGGCGGCGTGCGCCCTCCTCGGCCATGGTGACCATCACGAAGACCATGGACAGCATCATGAGGCT
>JAGAWD010000486.1 GCA_017941585.1 Olsenella sp.
GAGGACTTCGGAGAGATTCGCGCGTCCATCACTGAGGACGGAAATCCCATCTTCTGCGCACGCGACGTCGCCGTTGCTCTGGGCTACAAGAATCCCAACGATGCTATCTCTAAGCACTGCAAGGGTATCGCAATTCGCTACCCCCTTGCGACCGATGGCGGCGAGCAGCTTGTGCGATTCATCACCGAGGGCGATATGTACCGCCTTATCGCGTCGAGCAAACTTGAGAGCGCCCAGCAGTTCGAGTCGTGGGTGTTTGACGATGTTCTCCCATCTATCCGCAGGCACGGCGCGTACGCCACGCCGCAGACGGTGGAGCGCATGCTGGCAGACCCCGACACGATGATCGCGACGCTCAAGGCGCTCAAGGCCGAGCGGCAGAAGGTCGCGGCGCTCGTGGAGGACAACGCGAGGATGCTGCCCAAGTCGGTGGCCTACGACGCCTTCATGGACGCCGAGGGCACCACGACCGTGACCGACACGGCGCGCTACGTCTGCCAGGTCGACCCGTCCATGACCGTGCGCAAGCTGTTCGCGTACCTCAGGGCCGACGAGCTGCTGTGCAAGCGCAGCAACGCGCCCACGAAGAAGGCCATACGGCAGGGGCTGGCCGTGCAGGTCATGACCACGCGCCCAGACGGCACGGCCAACGAGCCGTACGCAAGGCTCACGCAGAAGGGCGTCGACTGGTGCCTCACGCACTACGCCAAGATGCCGACGCAGATGAAGGCATAGCAACTAACCAACGACTGACCGAGCGCCCCCACCGCTGTGCAGAGCGGAGAGGGCAATGGTCAGAAAGGATGAGAGACTGTGACCAAAGACATTGTACCGCAGGGCGTCGACATTTCGTTCCCGTATGTGTACGGGGCACCAGCCGCCCATCTTTACCCCAACGTGAGCGTCAGCATCGAGACGATCACGCCCGAGGTGGCCGAGAGGATGCTCGGCGCGAACATAAGGAACCGTGACATCAACGACACGACCGTCGTCATGGCGGCTCTGCGAAACGACGAGTGGGAGCTGAACGGCGCCACCATCGTGTTCGATGAGAATGGCATCCTGCGAGACGGGCAGCATCGCCTCTACTCGTGCATGAAGACCGGCAAGACGATCGTCTCCGTCGTGGTTCGCGGCATCAACGGCGAGTCACAGATAACGATGGACACGGGCACCAGACGTGCGCTCAGGGACTACACGAAGATGAGGGGATACAAGGACTATTCGACAGTCGCAACATTGGGACTCGCCCTCTATCTCATCGACAACAACGGCCTGACTGCGTACGTCTCAAACCAACGTGGTGGCAAGACGACATACAAGTCCGTGATCAACTTCATCGACGCCGTTTACACGCCTCGCATCGAGCCTCTTGTCTCCGACGTGAGGAGCATCACCCAAAAGTACAAGCACGTCAACGCCGGGGTCATAGGGGGCGCGTTCGATGCGTTCCGAGTCGCTGGCGAAGAGAACTATCGAGAGTTCCTCGAACAGTTGCTCAACAGGCGAACCGCATGCGTGTCCGTTCGGTTGCTGCAGAACGTGTTCGAGAAGCAGTCGAGCGAGCAAATTAGGGCCAAGCGCCTGACGGACAAATACGTCATGGCGTACATCATCAAGGCGTGGAACGCGTACATGCGCGGTGACGAAATCAAGCTGCTCAAGTTCACGCAAGGGGGAGCCAACCCCGAGAAGTTCCCCGAGGTGTTCCTCGGCTACGAGTAAGGAGTCGCAATGCTGGTAGACATCGACAAAATCATCGTCGGCGACCGCATCCGCAGGGACTTTGGGGACATTCAGGAGCTGGCCGACGACATCAAGCAGAACACGCTCCTCAATGCGCTCGTGGTTACGCCAAACGGCGAAGGCACATACCTGCTGATAGCAGGCGAGCGCAGACTGAGGGCGTGCAAGATGCTCGGATACAAGGCGGTCACAGTGAACTCTGTGGGCGTCGAGGATGCCGAGAGGGCACTTCGCATGGAAATCAGTGAAAACGAGTGCCGTAAGGAATTCACTATGACAGAGCGGCTTGCCTATGCCGATAAGCTGCAAGCCATCAAGGCTGCTGAGGCGAACGCGCGCATGCTTGCTGGGAAAGCCAACCCTACGCCGAATTCAGCGGAGGGTCAGAAAGGCGAAACACGTGATGCAGTAGCGAGCGCTATCGGAATGGGCCATGAAACCCTTCGACAAGCTCGCATCATCGCCGACAACGCCGACCTCCTAGACCCCGCAGACTTCGCCGACTGGGACGAGGGCAAGCTCTCCACAAACAAGGCGTTCCAACGCATCAAGGCCGCGCAGAAGCAGGCCGAGCAGGAACGCAATGCCGCCAACGAGCGCGTGGCGGGGCTGCAGAGCGACCTGGCCGACGCCCTGCAGGAGATAGAGGCGCTTGAGAGGCAGAACGACCAGCTGTACGACCTCACGCAACAGCAGCAGGTCGTGGAGCACGAAGTGGTCCGCGAGGTCATCCCCGAAGAATACAAAGACGCCAAGCGGCGCGCCCGCGAGCTGGAGAGCGGAAACCGCATGTACAGCGAGGAGAACGCCAAGCTCCGCGACCAGCTCGCCGAGGCGCAAAGGCAAATCGAGTCGATGAGCGGCAACGACCAGCTCACTGAGGCGAAGAAGGAGCTGGCCGCGTTCGCGTGGAAGTACCGCGGAGTCGACCAACTGTCTGAGCTCGTGGCCATGATCGACCACTTCCTCGACAACTAACCGCAACCCATAACAACCAACTACCAACCGAGCGCGTCTATGGGTGCGCCGCCCACTTCGGTGACCGTCGATGCTCGCGCAGCCTTGGCTGGCTTCGCTACGACCGACGCAAGGACCGTCGAAAGGGCGACCCCCTTAGGCATGCAGTCTCCTTTCCTCGCCATACTCACACGCGCCCTGACGGGGCGGCGTGCCCGTAGGCGCGCTCGGGGACAAAGGAGGGACATGGACGACACGAGGGACGGGCCGCAGCCCATCCTGCGGACGGCGGCGTACACGGCCGCGCAGGTGGCCGATCTGATGGGCTACGACGTCCACGCAATCTATAGGGCGACCAAGGACGAGGACCACAGGCTCAGGAGCTTCGTGCCCAACGGCAACAGCAAGGGCATGCGCATCCTGGGCGAGTGGGTCATCGAGTGGTTGGAGAGCGGCGCGCAGGGCGGCAACCAGCGCGCGCCGCAGGAACAAAGGGCCGCGAAAGCGGCTCAGGAAGGAGC
>JAGAWD010000487.1 GCA_017941585.1 Olsenella sp.
AAGCGCGAGAAGGACGAAAAGCGCGGGCTGAGGCTCATCTCGTGGAACGTCAACGGCCTTCGGGCCGTGCTGAAGAAGGAGCCAAGTTTCTACGATGTGATGGGCTCGCTCGACGCCGACGTCTTCGCCATACAGGAGACCAAGCTGCAGGAGGGCCAGGTCGAGCTCGACCTGCCGGGCTACGCGCAGACCTGGAACTATGCCGCACGCAAGGGCTACTCCGGAACGGCGGTCTTCTCCCGCGAGAATCCAATCTCCGTCGTGCGCGAGATCGGCTGTGACGTGGCCGACGACGAAGGCCGCGTTTGCGCGCTCGAGTTCCCCACATACTGGTTCGTGAACGTCTACACCCCCAACGCCAAGCAGGGCCTTGCGCGCCTCGACGAGCGAATGCAATGGGACGAGCGCTACCGCGCGTTCCTGCACGAGCTCGACCAGGACAAGCCGGTCGTGACGTGTGGCGACTTCAACGTCGCGCACGAGGAGATCGACCTCAAGAACCCCGGCCCCAACCGCGGCAACGCGGGCTTCTCCGACGAGGAGCGCGAGAGCTTTGGCAGGCTTTTGGGCGAGGGCTTCGTCGACACGTTTCGCGCGCTCAACCCCACGCTCGAGGGTGCCTACAGCTGGTGGAGCTATCGCTTCCGCGCCCGCGCGAACAACGCCGGCTGGCGCATCGACTACTTCCTCACGAGCGAGCGCATCGCGAGGCAAGTCACGGACGCCACGATCCATAGCGAGGTGATGGGGTCCGACCACTGCCCCGTCGGGCTCGAAATCGAGCTGTAGCCACGGCAGTCGGCCAGGCGCGACCCTCGTGCGGGACGCCACTACCCAACGGCGCGTCGCATGACGTCGAGGAAGGTGTCCGCGTCAGCCGTGGCGACGAGCCGCTGCGGAAAGCCTATTTCCTCGAGCATCGCTCGCGTTCGGCCAAAGGCGCCGACGGCGGCCGAGATATGCGCGTCCGTTCCCGTCGAGACCATCACCCCGAGCTCGGCACACCGCTCGGCAATCCTGCGGCAGATCAGCGACTCGTCCTCGTAGCCGTTCAGCGTCGAGTCGTTTATCTCGATGAGCTTGCCCCGCTCCCCGGCAACCGTGAGGACCTCGTCGATGTCGAAGGGCACGGAGGCTCGGCCCACGTGCCCGAGGATGAGCACCTTCGGGTCCTCGAGCACGCGCACATACATCTCCGTCGTCTGGGAAAGCGTGGCACCGGCGGCGAAGCTGTTGTCGTGCACGCTCGCGATGACGTAGTCGCACGAGGAGAAGACGCGCTCCTTGAGGTTGCGCGGCTCGGAGTAGGGATAGCCGTTGATGGCCGTGGGACACCAGACGTCATGGCCAAAGAGGTGGCCGTCGAGGTCCACGATATCGGCCTCGCAGCCATGCAGGAGACGCACGCCGTGCCACATGCGCGGCCAGCAGTGGCAGTTAATGAAGTGCTGGAAGTCGCGCAGGTCGTAGGTGTCGCCACGCGCGGGGTGCACCATGCGAGAGAAGTGGTCGGTCGAACCGAGGAGCTCGATCCTCCCCTCCGCGGCGGCACGAACGTTCTCCTCGATCGTGGAGTAGGCATGACGGGAGAAGATCGTGTGCGTGTGAACGTCGCAGGCGATGTGGAGCATGCGTCACTCCCCCTCGGGGCGGCGCGGCCGACCGTGGCGGGGACGCACCGTGCGGGGCGTGTCTTGGGGTGTGCCTTGGGGTGTGGGACGTACCGACCCCTGGCCACCAGCACGGATCGCGCCCTGGCCGGCGGCGCGCGGGGTGCCCTGGCCGGCGGAGTGGGCAGCATGCCGGCCG
>JAGAWD010000043.1 GCA_017941585.1 Olsenella sp.
AGCTCACCGGCGACCTCGAGACCATCCTCACCTGGGCCGACGACGTCCGTCGCGACGCATCCCGCGGCCGCAACATCGGCGTTCGCACCAACGCCGACAATCCCGAGGACGCCCAGCTCTCCGTCGACTTCGGCGCAGAGGGCATCGGCCTCTGCCGTACCGAGCACATGTTCCTCGGCGACCGCAAGGAGATCATCCAGTCGTTCATCCTCGCCGAGACCGACGGCCAGAAGCAGCAGGCGCTCGGCCAGCTCCTCAAGGCTCAGACCGGTGACTTCGAGGGCATGTTCAAGGCCATGGACGGCAAGAACGTCATCGTTCGTCTCCTCGATCCGCCCCTGCACGAGTTCCTCGACGACCCGCGCGAGCTCGCCGTCGAGATCGCCCGCGCCGAGGGCCGCGGCGAGAACGAGACCCAGCTCGCCGCCATGCGCGAGCGTCTCGCCCGCCTCGACTCCTTCCAGGAGGCCAACCCCATGCTCGGCCTTCGCGGCTGCCGCCTCGGCATCGTGTATCCCGAGCTGAACGACATGCAGGTTCGCGCCATCGCCGGCGCCGCCGCAACTCTGATCAAGCAGGGTCTCGACCCGAAGCCCGAGATCATGGTGCCGCTCGTCTCCTCCGTCGAGGAGCTCAAGCTCGTCCGCGAGCAGATCGAGAAGGGCATCGAGGCCGTCGCCCAGGCAGAGGGCGTCGAGCTCAACATCCCCGTCGGCTGCATGATCGAGCTTCCGCGCGCTGCCGTGACCGCTGACGAGATCGGCAAGTACGCCGACTTCTTCTCCTTCGGCACGAACGACCTCACGCAGACCACCTTCGGCTTCTCGCGTGACGACGTCGAGTCTGCGTTCATCCCGCAGTACCTCGAGAAGAAGATCCTCAAGACCAACCCGTTCGAGACCCTCGACACCGGCGTCGCGAAGCTGGTCGAGATGGGCGTCAAGGGTGGCCACGCCGCCAACGAGACCATCACCTGCGGTGTCTGCGGCGAGACCGGTGGCGATCCCGACTCCATCCAGATGTACTATGACCTCGGCCTTGACTATGTCTCCTGCTCGCCCTACCGCGTGCCCATCGCACGCCTTGCCGGCGCCCAGGCGAAGATCAAGTCCAACGGTGGTGCCAAGACCTTGGCGTAAGAGGCAGATGCCTTTCGCCTAGTGCGGCATTCGTTCCTTATGCGGGGAGGAGTCGAAAGGCTCCTCCCCGTTGTGTTATACGTTCTGTAGGAAACGCAATGTTCGTTTGTGGGAGGAATGATGCGGGCACGGTCACGCATTGACATCGAGAGGGGCGAACACGACGTGCTCTCTCCCCATGCTTGCTTTGCCGACGAGTCGCGCGGGCGTGCAGTGCATGAGGAGCCGGACCGGTTTCGCACCTGCTTTCAGTGCGACCGGGATCGCATCTTCCACTGTAAGAGCTTCAGACGCCTGGCAAACAAGACGCAGGTGTTTCTTGCCCCCGAGGGGGACCACTTCAGGACGCGTCTCACTCACACGCTCGAGGTGGCGCAGATTGCGCGCGACATAGCTCGCCCCCTCGGTCTCAACGAGGACCTCACCGAAGCCATCGCATTGGGTCACGACCTTGGTCACACTCCCTTTGGGCATGCCGGCGAGAGGGGTTTGCAGAAGGCCATAGGCGATCATCTCGGTCTCGAAAGCGACTCCGATGTTAGAAAGTCCCGCTTCAGGCACAACGAGCAGAGCGTCCGCGTGCTCAAGCGGCTGGAGGGGGGAGGCAGGGGCCTCAACCTCTCGTACGAGGTGCTCGACGGCATACGATGCCACGTTGGTGGCATGAGGGCGACGACCCTCGAGGGGCGCGTGGTTGCGCGTGCCGACAGAATCGCCTATGTCAACCATGACATAGACGATGCCGAGCGCGCTGGCCTCCTCGATGAGGACATACTCCCGCAGCAGTCCTGCAATGTTCTCGGCCACAGCTCCTCCGAGCGAATCGAGACGCTGGTCGAGGACCTGGTGTGCGCCAGTGAGGGAAAGGATGACATCCTCGCGTCGGCTTCCGTATGGGAGGCGCTCATGGACATGAGGCGCTTTCTCTTTGAGAATCTCTACCAAACGGGAGACGCGAAGTCCGAGGAGCCGAAGGCGGAGCGTATGGTTGCTTCGCTCTTCGGCTACTACATTTCCCATCTCTCTGAGGTGCCGGATGAGTTTCGCGGCCTAGGGGGAGAGGACTATAGGGTGGTGGCCGATTACATCTCCTCGATGACCGATCGCTACGCCATTCGTCTCTATCAAGAACTGTTCGTACCGCGTGCATGGAGCCTCAGCCGATTCGCCTGATTCGCCGGTTCATGTCGCGAGACTGTGGATTTGGGGCTTGAGGGATTATTTTGCTTGTATGCGTTCGTGACGAGCAATATAATCGACAACCGTGTGTAAACCTATGTGCCGTGCGCGTGTCGGCGGCACCTCTAGAGACGAGGAAAACCATGGACTACATCCGCGCCATCGAGCGCCAGCAGATCCGCGAGGACATCCCCGAGGTTCGCGTTGGCGACAACGTCAAGGTTCACTATCGCATCAAGGAGGGCGACCGCGAGCGCGAGCAGGTCTTCCAGGGCGACGTCATCCGCATGAGCGGTGGCAGCTCCCGAGAGACGTTCACCGTCCGCAAGATCAGCTTCGGCGTCGGCGTCGAGCGCACCTTCCCCCTGCACAGCCCCAAGATCGCCAAGCTCGAGGTCGTCCGTCACGGCGTCGTGCACCGCGCCAAGCTCTACTACCTTCGCGATCGCGTGGGCAAGGCCGCTCGCCTTCGCGAGAAGCGCTAGTTTTACGAGTTCGCACCAAGCGAAGCGACACCTGCATTGCGGGTGTCGCTTTTTGCTTTGTATGGAGGAGGGAAGATGCCGGGGGGAGTTAGGGCGGCGAGCGCGAGGGAGATAGCAGCGGTTCTGGCTGACGCGTCGCTCGAGGAGATTGATGCGCTTGCCGAGCGCTACTCTGAAGATCCTCGCAAGCAGGTTCGCCATGCCGTCGAGGCCGCTCTCAGACGCAGGGACAAGGAGCTCGCTGAGCGCAACCGTGTGGATGACATGTATCGAATGCAGCTTGAACTCGGGGGCGAGGGCCTCGTCGTGGGCGTTGACGAGGTTGGTCGTGGTGCCATCGCGGGTCCCCTGACCGTTGGCGCTGTCGTCCTTCCCCCTAATCCGCATGTCTGGGGACTCAACGACTCGAAGCAGCTCACCCCTGCCCGCCGTGAGGGCATCGCGGCGCAGATAGCAGAGGTCGCCATCGCAATCGGCATCGCCCACGTCGAACCCGCCTCTATAGACGCCGTCGGCATGGCGTGTTCCCTCAGGATGGCGATGACGCAGGCCATCGCGGACACTGGTGTCGAGCCCGACTGCGTTCTCATCGACGGCAATCCGGTGCACGTGCACCCAAAGGAGAAGACCATAGTCAAGGGCGACGCACGCATAGCGGCGATTGCGGCCGCCTCCATAGTCGCAAAGGTTACGAGAGACGCGATCATGATTGGCTATGACAGCGAATATCCCGAATACCACCTTGCAGAGTGCAAGGGTTATGGCTCCCAGGCCCACATCAAGGCGATAAAGGAGCATGGTCTATCGCCCATCCACCGCGTCTCGTTTTGCGGAAATTTTCTCGAGACCCCCTCGCTCTTTTAGACCGCGCACAAGAGCCCCTGTCTCGGGGCGTGGAGCTCGGATTCGGGCTTCAAGACGTGCTCGGTGAACTGCGTGAGCACCGCTTTGCATGTCTCATCACAAATACTCTACATACCTAAACGGTACGCGGCATCGATCTTCCTTCGCATGAATTGAGGGGGCATTCGATTAAGCTGCCCGTTTCGGGCGAGGATGTCGCATCTGACGCAATTCGACGCATTCGGTCAGTTTTTGACAAGTACGGGAGAGCTTGCCACAACCTTGATGGAGGAGACTTCTTGCTCCGTTTCGGAGAAGGAGGTATTCATGCTAGAAGGAGCAGAAGGCACCAAGGTTGCGCAGGTTGCGGGCGGCTTGACGGAGCCTTGCGCGGAGGAGGGCCCCGGCGTGGGCGGCCGTGCGGGTGATGCGAGCGCGGCCGTCGGCGAGGAGCGCAAACCCGTTTCGGAGCTCAATGCCTACGAGCTCGGGCGCGAGGGCGAGCGCATCGCTCAGTCCTACCTCGACAGGCGTGGCCTGAAGGTCGTCTCAACAAACTGGCGCACCCCATATGGCGAGGCGGACATCGTATGCCGATCGGGCGACGAGGTCGTGCTGGTGGAAGTCAAGACGCGCCTGTGCCTCGGCGAGAGCCGAGAAGACATGCCCGAGCTCTCCGTCGACGGGCAGAAGCAGGTGCGCTATCGCAGGATGGCCCTGTTCTACATGGCTGAGCACCCCGAGGTCTCGTCTGTTAGGTTTGACGTTATCGCAATCAATATCGTTGGGGAGCGTCTGGCGAAGCTTCGCCACCTCGTGGGCGCATTCGCGTGGGACGAATGATGTCTTACCAGTCGATTGCCATCCATGCGGCAACGCTGCGCGGGATCGAGGCCTTTCCCGTCGAGTGCGAGATATCGAGCTCTGGCGGCATTCCGGGAATCTCTTTGACAGGTCTGCCGGACGGTGCAATCAGGGAGTCTCGACTGAGGGTCCGCTGTGCGCTCGGCAACTGTGGCTTCAAGGTTCCTCGGGTTCACTTCACCGTTAATCTTGCTCCCGCGGAGCTTCGCAAGAGCGGAACCGGGTTTGATCTCCCGCTTGCGGTCGGGATGCTCGCGCTTACGGGCCAGATTCCTTACGAGGGAATTGAGGGATGTCTGTTCGTGGGCGAACTCGGGCTCGAAGGGTCCGTTAATTCGGTTCGTGGCATGGTCGCGTACCACAGCCTCGCAAGACGACTCGGCCTGCGTCTCGTGTGTGCCGTAGATTCCGAGATGGGGCTAGTCGACGGGGCGCACTGCGTTCGAATCGACAGCATCGCACAGATGAGGTTGGGTCTGAACCGCATCGGAGGCGCTGATCGTGCGGGCAACTCCTCCCAACTCGGTTTCAATACGCCCCTCGGCACGCCCGACTTCTCGGACGTTATTGATCAGGAGGGCGCAAAGCGTGCCCTCGTCATTGCGGCTACCGGCAATCACGGCCTGCTCATGGTCGGACCTCCTGGCGCCGGAAAGACCATGCTTGCCCGGAGACTTCCCGGGATCCTGCCGCCTCTCTCCGGCAACGAACGCGAGGAGGCAATGCTGGTCAATTCCGTCGCCGGCCAGCCCGTCGGGGACATTGCGCGAGGGGTGCGCCCTTTCAGGGCGCCTCATCACTCGGTCTCGATGGCCGGCATGGTGGGGGGAGGACGCCCGGTCATCCCCGGCGAAATCTCTCTCGCTCACGCAGGCGTCCTCTTTCTCGATGAGTTGCCGGAGTTTGCCACCAACGTTCTTCAGGCGCTTCGGCAACCGTTCGAGGAGCATGAGGTCAGGCTCGTTAGGGCTGACGGCGTGTACTCGTTTCCCTGCGACTTCACGTTCATCGCGGCGGCAAACCCATGTCCGTGCGGACACCTGGGCGATGACGGACATGAGTGTCGGTGCAGCCAGTCGGCCATAGACGCCTATCAGGCG
>JAGAWD010000488.1 GCA_017941585.1 Olsenella sp.
ACCAGATTGAAAGGGTGTTTGGACCCCATGCCCCGGGGGCAAAGTCGCGCGCCCTCGTCGCAGTCGCGCCTGACGCGAGCTACGGGACCGACGGCGAGTGTGGCATGGATGCCCTTCTCGATGCCACCGAGCGCGCCATCGCAGAGAGGGTCGCGGAGATGCTCGATGGCCGTATTGAGGCGAATCCCAGAGATGCGGGCGCATGCTCGTATTGTCCTGTCACCAACTGCGAGAAGAGGATCTCCAAGTGAGCGGAATAGACCTTTCCACCCTGAATGACGAGCAGCGGAAGATAGTGAAGACGCTCGACGAGCCACTCTTCGTCGAGGCGGGAGCTGGGTCGGGCAAGACCTTCACGCTCACGCGACGCGTGACGTGGGCGCTCTCTGAGGGCTCGGGAGAGGGCGGACGGCCATACCTCGACGACCTCTCTCAGGTTCTGGTGATTACATTCACGAACGCCGCCGCTCGAGAGATTAAGGAGCGGGTACGTTCCACGCTTCGCGCCGCGGGGATGAACAGGCACGCCCTGCAGGTTGACTCCGCGTGGATATCCACCATTCATGGCATGTGCTCCAGAATCCTCAGGCGGCACGCTCTGGACCTTGGGCTCGATCCCGAGTTCAAGGTGGTGTCGGGTAACCTCGAGGACAGTGTCGTCAGCAGTGCGCTCCAGGAAGTTGTGGGCGCGGCGGAGTCGCGTCGCGGGGAAGATCCGCTTCTGGCGGACCTCTTCGAGGAGTATGGTTTCGGTGCTGCGAGCGCGAACAGGCCAAGCGGCGTCTGCGCCCTCGTCTCCAGCATCGCGAGCGCGGCCCGTTCCGTCGCAGGAGGCTATGACGCCGTCTTCTTCCCATCTCCGGAAGACGCCTCCTCGGCCGTGTCGGACTTTGCGAGGGAGTATGGCTCGCTTCTGGCGCTGGGCCTCAAGCCGGATGTTGCCGAGCGGGTCGCGTCTGGTCTTGAGCGGCTCGACGAGTTCCTGGCGCTGGCGCCGGGAAAACGTGAGCCACGCCTTGCGCTGGACCTTCTCGAGGGCCTTTCGCTTCCGCGTGCCGCGGGGGCCAACAAGGAGGCAATCAGGGCCGTGAAGGTGGCGTGTGAGGAGGCCAAGGCCAAGTTGGCGCTCTGCGGTGCCCATCGGTACGCTTCGGTTCTCGTCGAGCTTGCCAGGAGCATGGACGACCTTGTCTCTGAGCTTATGAGGAAGAGATCGGTTCTAGGAAACGACGACCTGGTTGATCTTGCCCTGAGGGCCGTGCGCGACAACCCCACGGTCGCGAGGGACTATGCCGGTCGGTTCAAGCTCGTCATGGTCGATGAGTTCCAGGACACCGATGACCGACAACTTGAGCTCATCGGCATACTGGCGGGGACGGATGCGCTCCACCTCGCGACCGTCGGCGATGCACAGCAGTCGATATATCGGTTCCGCGGCGCCGACGTCTCGGTCTTTCGCAGGCGGGGGGAGCACCTGCCGCTCGACCTGCACGTTCGCCTTGCGACGAACTATAGGAGCCATGCTGACGTGCTTGCCCTGGTGGACAAGGTCTGCGGTGGGCGGCGAGGGGTGCTCGCCGACTTCATGCACCTTGACCCCAACCCCTCCCGCGAGGACAAGTACAGAGCGCGCGACCTGCCGCGCGTGGACGTCGAGGTGACGCGCGGCCCCTCCTCGAATGGCGGCGCAGGCGTCATGCAGTGCGCCGTTACGGCGGCAATGGTCGCGGACCGCCTGGCGGAGTACGCCGCGCACGGCGAGGAGGCGGGAGACATGGCCCTCCTTTTGGGAGCGTTCACGCACGCATCCTTCTACATCGACGCCATCAGGGCCCGCGGCCTCGAGTGCGTCGTCTCGGGAGGGTCGAGCTTCACTGACGCCCCCGAGGTCAAGGTCGTCTCCGCGCTTCTCCATGCGCTTGCGAATCCCAAGGACACGATGTCGGGTCTCTTCCCGATCCTGGCAAGCGAGATGTTCGGTCTCGATGCGAATGACTTCGTCCAGCTCGGAACGCGCACTCAACGCAACTGCGACTCCCCGACGAACCGATCGATAGACCGCGGCCTCGAGACGATGGAGTTCTTCGAGGGAGCAGAGCCTTCCGCGCGCCTGGTCAGGGCACAGGAGATTCTCTCCCGTGCCAGGAGCGCCATGCGCAGGATGCCGGTGGCGGACGTGTGCCTGCAGGTCCTACGCGACTCCGGTTGGATCGCCCGTCTGGAGCGGGGAGGCGCGGCTGACAAGGCGCGCGAGGCCAACGTCCTTGCTGCCGTCGAATACATACGCGACCTCACGACAGACCTTGCGATAGGGCCAGCTCGCGCTGCGGAAGAATTCGACCGCTGGCTGGAAGTCTCGAAGGTCGCTCCGGCATCGCTTGCCGGTGGCAAGATGCGCTCCGTGCGCGTCATGACGGTCCACGCGTCCAAGGGACTCGAGTTTCCCGTCGTCGCCGTGGCCGAGTGCTGGGGCACTCAGGCGAAGACCAACGATGTCATCTCCGGGAAGGACGCAGACCGTTGCGTCTGCGTTCTCAAGCCACGGAGGAAGGCCACTAGCTTTGCCTCGACTCTGGCGTCAGCTGAGGTCGTTGGCGCGCCAAGGGGCACGTTCGAATGGGCCGCCACGCTCACCCAAAGGGAGGCCGAGGAGACCTATGCCGAAAAGGCACGCCTTCTGTACGTGGCCCTCACACGCGCCCGCGAGGCTCTGATCGTTGCCTGCCCCCTTTCTTTTACCAAGAAGGGGCCGTCGGTCAACCTGGCGCATGACTTCGCAAGAGCTCTCTTCGACGACAGCCTTCCAGTGCCCGGCGAGAGCCAGGTGGACTATGGCGGGAGCCTTTCGGCCCGCGTGCGATGCGTCTCGGTCGAAAAGGAAAAGGCGGATGGGGCGACGGTGTGGGTTGCCGATGCGGGCGGGAGCCTACCCGCGCTCGAGGGAGTATTGCCTGCGGCTCCCTCCGACGCCTCCACAATGGGTGCCGAGCGCCGTCGCTCGGAGGAAACGGTGCCGCAGTTCGAGCTCTTCGAGATCGAGAACGATGGCGCGACGTCCGAGGTTGGCTTGTGGGCGCCGCGCGAGGGCACGTACAGCTACTCTAGCGCGCACGATCAGATGGCCAGGACGTTTTCTCTCCGGGCCGGCGAAGGCACCTCCGCGACTGTCGGCGAGGGAGGGGAGGGCCCTCGTACCCGTGCCGTTCCGTCGAGAGCGGAGCGGGAGGCCGAGCAGGCTGGTGCCCCCATCCTGCGCGATGCTGATGGCGCGACAGGTCTTGGCTCGGCATTTCACGAGCTTGCGCAGGCCATGGTGGAGGGGGGTGGCTGCTTTCCCAGCGACGAGCGCATTGCGGCAGCGAAGAGGTGCTGGCACCTGTCGCCCCGTCAGCAGGTGCGCCTGGACTCCGCGCTCGAGGCGTGGTGGGGCTCCTCGCTTCGCGAGAGGGCCTTCGCCTGCGACCTGGTTCGCCCCGAGGTGCCCTTCTTCGCACGGGCAGAGTCCGCATATGGGACGTACGTCGAGGGCGCCATCGACCTCCTGGCGACGAACAAGGGCTCCGACCATGCCCTTCTCGTCGACTACAAGACGGGTGACCGCGGGCTGGACGACGGGCAGATTCGGAGGCGCCATGAGATGCAGGCGAACTTCTACGCCTCCGTCCTGATGGCGGAGGGCTTCAGGCATGTCGAATGCAACTTCGTCTGTGTCGAGCTTGTCGGCGAGGGGGGAGAGCCCTTCGTCGCACGCTACGAGTTCGACGAGGACCATCCTCCGGTGATCTGACCGAGGCGAGCGCGGCGCTCGGCAGATGTGTTGTTTTTCGTCGTGCGAAAGACCTTTTTTGACGAGTCTTACTTGCGCATTTAGAGGAGACTTTGGAGAGGTGCTGGTTAACGATGGCGAACAAATGTTTGCAACACGCGACGGACGCGCGCTCATCCGCTATCATGTGCACGGTGCCTCGCGCGGCTTGTGCGCGTGGTCGTCTTTTGTTCTCCGGCTAGACCGGATCGAAGGAGAGATTCATGGCGTTCGTCCATCTTCATAACCACTCGTGCTTCTCCATCCTCGATGCCGCGACGCGCATTCCCGATATGGTGAAGCGCGCCGTCGAGTTCGAGATGCCCGCCGTGGCCCTCACCGACCATGGCTACATGTTCGGCATCCCCGAGCTCGACCTCGAGTGCCGCAAGTACAACGACGACCAGAAAAACATGAAGCAGTGGCGCCATGACGTCGAGTGCTTCCAGAAGGGCTGGGAGCTCGAGGAGCCGGAGCCGGACGCCGAGGGCGCGTCGTACTTCGACTGCGTCCACCAACAGTGGGCGAGCGACCGCCGCGTGTGGGAGGAGAGCGGCCACGACCTCGACGCCGTGAGAGCCAATCGCCCCCGGCTCAAGGTCAAGCCGATCTTTGGCTGCGAGGCGTACTTCATAACGGACGACTGCATCGAGCGCGGAACGCCCCAGAGGCGCTACCACATCATCCTCCTCGCGAAGAACGAGACGGGCTACGTCAACCTCATCAGGTGCATGTCGAAGGCCGCCGGCCACGAGATGATGTACTACAAGCCCCGCACCACGCTCGACATGCTGAGGGAGTACCACGAGGGGCTCATCTGCCAGAGCGCCTGCGTGCAGGGCATCATCCAGCAGAGCATCCTCGATGGCCGCCTCGACGAGGCGCGGGAGTGGGCCCAGACCTTCAAGGGGGTCTTCGGCGACGACTTCTACATGGAGATTCAGGACCACGGCCTCACCTTCAGGAACGGCTTCGACGACCGCTCCCTCAACGAGAAGCTCGTGAGCCTCGCGCGCGAGTTCGACATCAAGGTCATCGCCACGAACGACATCCACTACCTCACCCGCGAGGACGCGCCCACCCAGGACATCCTCTCCTGCATCGGCAAGGCCACTACGCTCGACGACCCCAACCGCATGCGCATGGAGGGCACGGAGTTCTACATGAAGAGCGAGCAGGAGATGCGCGAGCTCTTCTCGTGGTGTCCCGAGGCGTGCGACAACACGCTCGAGGTTGCACAGAAGTGCAACTACGAGCTTGACTGGAACTCCATGTACCTTCCCGAGTTCCCTGGCCTTCGCGAGGGCGAGACGGCCGAGGAGCGCTTCCGCGAGGAGTGCGAGAAGGGGCTCGCCCGCCGCTACGGCGACGACTGGAAGAACGTGGTCATAAACGGCATCAACGTCGAGGAGCGCTACGAGCACGAGGCCGGAATCATCATCGACAAGGGCTTCGCCAACTACTTCCTCATCGTCCAGGACTACGTCCAGTGGGCGAAGGACAACGGCATCGGGGTCGGGCCCGGCCGAGGCTCGGCCGCGGGCGCCATCGTTGCCTATGCGATGAACATCACCAACTTCGACCCGCTCGAGAACAGCCTCATGTTCGAGCGATTCCTCTCTCCGCAGCGCTCCGAGATGCCCGATATCGACATGGACTTCGATGACGAGCACCTGCAGGACGTCCTCGCGCACGTGCGCGAGCTCTACGGGGAGGACCGCGTCTGCAAGGTCATCACCTACTCGACCATCAAGGCGAAGCAGGCCATAAACGACGCCAACCGCGTCCTCGGATTTCCCGTCTATAAGGGTCAGCAGCTCTCGAAGATGCTCTCCAACGACCCCAAGCTCTCGCTTGCCAACGCGCTTCACAAGAACGAGAAGAAGCCGGACCAGTACTCTCCCGACTTCGAGGAGGCCTACAACAAGGATCCCGAGGCCCATCGCATCATCGACTCCGCGCTCGCCATCGAGGGCCTGACGCGCGGCGAGGGCGTCCACGCCTGTGCCACGCTCATCGCGCCGACGCCGGTCACCGACCACGTTCCCACCAAGCTCGACACCAAGGGAAACGTTACCATCACCCAGTACGAGGGACACTCCGTCGCCGATATGGGTCTTCTCAAGATGGACTTCCTCGGCCTCAGGACGCTGACGGTCATCAACAAGGCCCTCGAGAACATCCGCCACACTTACCCGCACGCCTCCGACATCGAGCGGATGCCCGCATCGGTCAGGGCTACGCTCAAGGAGGGCGCCACCTGCGTCGACATCGACCCCGACAAGATCGACTTCTCCGATCCCAAGATCTACGAGCTCATGGGCAAGGGTTACACTGCCGGCGTGTTCCAGGTCGAGTCGGGCGGCATGACGGCGACGATCAAGAGCATGCAGCCGAGGGAGTACAAGCAGATCGTCGCACTCATCGCACTCTACCGTCCCGGACCGCTCGGCGCCGGCATGGTTACGAGCTACATCAACCGCATGAACGGGCGGGAGCCCATCAAGTTCTACGACGACCGCCTCTCCGACATCCTGGACGAGACCTATGGCACCATGGTCTACCAGGAGCAGGTCATGCAGATCTCGATGAAGATGTCGGGCTTCACGCCCGGCGAGTCGGACGGCCGCATCCGAAAGCCCGTCGCCAAGAAGAAGATCAAGATGCTCACGAGCCAGATCTTCCACTGGGAGGGCAACGGTGCCGACGAGACCATCTATGACCACTGGATGAACGGCGCGGTCGAGAACGGCTACAGGCGCGAGGTTGCACAGCAGATCTGGGAGGACGTGCTCGAGTTCGCGTCCTACGCGTTCAACAAGTCGCACTCGGCGGGATATGCGATCCTCGTCATGCAGACGGCCTGGCTGAAGGCGTACTTCCCCAAGGAGTACATGGCCTCGGTCCTCACGTCGTACATGGGCAAGACCGAGAAGATCGTCCACTACGTCACCTCGTGCCGCCACGAGGGCATCAGGGTCCTCCCGCCTGACGTCAACGAGTCCGGAAGGGACTTCACGGCGACCGCCGAGGGAATCCGCTTCGGATTCGCCGGCATCCGAGGCGTGGGCGAGGCTGTGGGCGAGGCCATCATGGCGGAGCGCGAGAAGGGCGGGCCATTTGCGAACCTTCACGACTTCTGCGAGCGCGTGGATGGCAGCCAGGCGAATCGCCGCGTGGTCGAGGCTCTCATCAAGTCGGGGGCCTTTGACTCCACCGGCTATCCGCGCAAGCAGCTCATGAGCTTTGTCGACAAGAATGATCCGACTAACATCATCGATGCCGCCGCAAAGCGCCAGAAAGACAAGGCGATGGGACAAGTGTCGATGTTCGACATGTTCGCCGACGTGGAGGGCGCGGGCTTTAGGGACGACGTCCCCGAGCCCGACGGCGACGAGTGGGACCGTCACACGAAGCTTGCGCAGGAGCACGAGGTCCTGGGCATCTACGTCTCCGACCACCCGCTTCGCCCGTATGAGTATGCGCTCTCCAAGGCCCGCGACTACACCATCTCCGAGCTTATGGAGTCGGAGGAGGTGGTCGACCCCGCCACGGGAGCCGCGACCACGCGCTACAAGGTCGAGGAGGGCCGCGAGATCCGCCTCGCCGGCATGGTGCCTACCGGTGGGGTCGCCAAGAAGGTGACCAAGAAGGGCGACCAGATGGCGATAGTCACGCTCGAGGACATGGAGGGCGAGATCACTCTCGTCG
>JAGAWD010000489.1 GCA_017941585.1 Olsenella sp.
AGGGCGCGCACCAAGGAGCGCGACCTGCTCATATACGACCTGCACGAGCAGGGGCACTCGGACGCCGCCATCGGGCGGCTCGTCGGAATAACTGCGCGCAGGGTGCGATCCGCGATAGGGCGCGTCGAGGCTGGGAGGTACAGGCATGCTGCAACCTAGCCTGTTCGGTCGCTACCCCGACGTGCTCGGGGACGAAGACCGCGAGAGGCTGTTCGAGATGTGGATGTGCGCCAACCCCGAAGCCGTGGGCGAGATGGTCGAGTGGGCCTACGCCATCGACCGCAAGGGCATGCCCGTATCCGTGCAGTACCTCTTCGAGAAGGAGCGGTACGAGGGCACGGCGCGGCTCGTTCCCGTGCCGTTCACCACGGAGAGCGGCGAGCGCCGCGAGTACGGCATAAACCACAACGACCGCGCATTGTTCGGGCGCTGGCTCAAGGAGAAGCACCCGGCGCTGCGCGTCACTACGAGAAAGAGCAGGTGGGACGCATGACGTTCTACGAGAAGCTGGGCGCGGTGCAGGCCGCGCTCAAGGCCCCCAAGGGGCAGGAGAACAAGTTCGGCGGCTACCGCTACAGGAGCTGCGAGGACATCATGGAGGCGGTCAAGCCGCTGCTCAAGGAGCAGGGGCTGGTGCTGACCGTCTCCGACGATATGGTGACCGTGGGCGAACGCTACTACGTCAAGGCCACGGCCGCGATCACGGACGGCGAGGCCGAGAAGGCGGTGACCGCTTACGCGCGGGAGCCGGAGGGGCGCAAGGGCATGGACGAGGCGCAGGTCACGGGCAGCTCGTCGAGCTACGCCCGCAAGTACGCGCTCAACGGCCTGTTCTGCATCGACGACACGAAGGACCCCGACGCCACGAACGACCACGGCAAGGGAGGGCAGGGCGCGAAGCCTAACCCTAAACCAAAGGTCGAGGGTTCGCAAAATCGCGACTACTCCAAGCTGACCGAGCTCAAGCGGCGCTATGCGGCCGCCACGGGCATGAGCGAGGAGGACGCGGGCAGGTCGATCGTGAGCACGTACGGCAACCCTGCGGCCATGAGCGACGCGGCCTACTCCGCGATGCTGCTGGCCGTCGAAAGCAACCTCAAGTCTTTGGAAGGAGAGCAGGATGGGTAGGGCGACGATTTTCCTCAGCGGCATCGTCTCGCAGATGCCGCGCTACCGAGAGGTGCAGACGAAGAACGGCGCGAGGCAGGTCATGAGCTTCAACGTCCCCGCCGACCACGGCTGGGGCGACGGGAAGACCGCAACGTTCTTCGAGTGCGAGTACTGGATGCCGGCGAGCGACAGGGGCGTCAACTACATCACCCACGCGATGGGCAAGGGCGCCAAGGTCGCGGTCGTCGGCGAGCCGTACCGCAACGAGTGGACGGGCAAAGACGGCGACACGCGCGTGTCCATCCGCGTCGACGTGCGCGACCTGGACATCATGCAGGCCGCCCCGTCCGAGGAGGTCAAGGAGCAGCCGCAGGGCGGCTCCGACGACGTGTACGACGACGACATCCCGTTCTGAGCGTGATGCCCTGTGGAGTATTCGGACTACTACCAGGAGGCGCTCGCCGAGCCCATGAAGTGGATACACCTCGACACCGACTTCATGCGCGACTTCAAGGTGCGCAGGCTGGCGGTCGTCGGCGGGTGGAAGTACGTCGGCAAGTACGCGGCGCTGATCGCATGCCTCGGCGAGGCCAAGGGCCACGTCTACGACGTGACCGACGAGCACGGGTGGGAGTTCCTCGCCGCCGACCTATCGTGCGGCGGGTGCTCCTGCCCCGTCTCGGACGCCAAGGCGTTCGTGCGCGCGCTCTACGACGTCGGGCTCATAGACAGGGCCATGTGGGACGAATCGGGCAAGATCGCATCGGAACGTCTCATGCGCGACGTTGAGAAGGCCGCGAGGGATGTGGCGGCTGCACGCTACAAGGCCGCGCTCATGAGGGCGAAAAAGGGCCATTGACGTGCGCAGACCATTTGTAAGACGGATTACAAAGGCTCTTACAAAGACGGATTGCTAAACCGTCTTACAAAGGTGTCCATTAGATAAGAAGAGATTAGATAAGAAGAGATTAGGGGGGTATGGGGGGATGTTGAAAACTTTCCCGCGTCTGAGCGGATTGTTGAAAACTCCCACTGGGCGCGCGGCCGGCGGCATCGGAGGCCGCCGCGCGCCGTGCACGTCCCCCGCACATGATCGGAGGAAATATGGCAGACGCAAAGCCCAACGACCTCGGCAGGCTCAACGAGGTGCTGTTCGAGGAGCTGGAGCGGCTCGGCAGCGTCGACTTGGAGAACGAGGACGCCGTGAGGCTGGAGATCAGCCGCAGCAAGGCGATCGAGGGCATCGCCAAGACGACCGTGGACAACGCGCGCACCATCCTGGAGGCCACGCGCATACGCGCAGAGTACAGCCGCGAGGTGCGCATGCCCAGGATGCTGGAGGGATGACATGTCGCGCGGCAGGCGCATGGACGACGGCTGGCTGCGCGATCATTACCCGCGCATGACCGACGTAAACGAATTGCTCTGCATGCACGAGCTCGAGTTCGGCTGGCGCCCGAGCAAGCAGAGCATCTACGTCAAGGCCAACCGCATGGGGCTGCGCAAGGAGCCCGTGGCGGGGCGCGCCGACCGCGCCGAGCGCACCGTCAGATGGTCGAAGGAGCCTGAGCTGTCGGCGTGGATGCTCGATCACGACCGCGGGCAGAGGATGGACGCCCTCATGGCCGAATGGCGCGCAGCGTGGGGCTTCGGCATCAGCCGCGGGCAGGTGAACCAGTTCCGCGCGAGCCACGGCACCCAGCGGCGCAACGCCCACGGCGGCGGGCGCCCGCGCGTGCCCGTGGGCACCGAGCGCGAGAGCAAGGACGGCTACATCGTCGTCAAGGTGCGCCCCGAGGCGTCCGTGCCCATGAGCAAGGACAACTGGGAGCTCAAGCACGTGCACGTCTACGAGCAGGCTCACGGCGCGGTGCCGGACGGCTGCGTGGTCTACTTCGCCGACGGCGACCGCCGAAACTTCGACCCCGCCAACCTGGTCGCGGTGCCGCGCAGGCTCGTCGGCATCATGAACGGCCCGGGCATGCCGCGCTGGCACGACGCGGAATCGCTCGGGGCGTGCATCGCGCTGGCGGAGCTCAAGAGCGCGCAGGCCGGCGTCATGGCCAGGGCCGTGCGCACGTGCGGCGTGTGCGGCGCGAGGTTCGCGCCAGACGAGGCGCACGTCGCGATCGGCAGCACGAGGATAAGGACGTGCCCCGCATGCCTGGCGGCGGGGCGCAAGGCGAGCAGGTGGACGAGGAAGGGAGAACAGAAGATGGACGAGACGCTGAAACCGTGCCCGTGCTGCGGCGCGCCCGCGGAGATGCGGCGCAGCCGAGCGGGCGACGACTTCGTGAAGTGCACCAACCCGTGCTGCGGGCTGCGCACGAAGAACTGCCATGAAAACGAGGCCGGCGCGCGGCTCGTGTGGAACGCCCGCATCGGGGAGCGTGATGCGCGATGACCGCGACCGACGAGCTGCGCCGACTGCTGGACGAGCGGGGCGTGGAGCACTACGACGGCACGGAAATGACGCTCTGGCTCAAGGACGAGCACGGCTACCGCGCGAGCGCGAACGAGCTGCACAGCGGGAGGCTCTCCGTGCACGTCTGGTGCGACACCCCAGAGCATGCGATAGAGGCCACGCTGGGCAGAGGAGAGTGCCGCGAGTGCGCGAGCATGGATGACGTGTTCGAATGCTCTGCATGCGGCGCGCGTTACGAGAGCTGGGCGCTCAAACGATTTGCCAGCTACTGCCCAGACTGCGGAAGGAAGGTGAGGGCATGAAACCCAATGACCTGCTCAACCGACTTGCAGCTGGTTACGACTACGACCCGATGTACGGCGAGCTGTGCAATGAGCGAGATGCCCTCCAAGCTGAGAACGCCAAGCTGCGGGAGCAGCTGGACACAGCTGAGCACAACCAGACGCGAAACGCGCGGGAGTACGCGCGAATGTGTCACGAAAACGACAGGCTGCGGGAGCTGGTGCGGGATATGGTGCTCAACATGGGCGGATGTGCGCTGCATGGCAACGCGCTGCGGCTGCGAGAGTTCGGCAACAGGGCTAAAGAGCTGGGGGTGGAGGTATGAGGCTCTGTCCGTACTGTCATAACCCTCTGAGCGATGCAGATGTTGACCAGCTCAAGGCCGAGAATGAGAAGCTGCGGGAGCTGGTGCGGGATGCCTATACGCATTACTACGCTGCTTATTACAGCGGCGTCGGGGTTGAAGATATCGACAAGCAGAATATCGAGGAA
>JAGAWD010000490.1 GCA_017941585.1 Olsenella sp.
CGCAAATCGGGCGGGATGGCAGAAAAGGGGCCTCCCATCTCAGGAATCCGACGCCATGGCACAAACCATCACGCAAATCGGGCGAAATGGTGCCATGGCGCCGGATTTGCGTGATATCGGACCCCCGTTCGTGCCACGGCGTCCGATTTGCGTGATGGAGGGGCGCGATTCTGCCATAGCGTCGGATTTGCGAGATGGCGAGGGGCGCGTTTCTGCCACGGCGTCGGATTTGCGAGATGGTGAGGGGCGCACCCCTTTGGCGGACCGAAATGCCGGAGCGCGTCAGCCATCGCCCTCTCCGCTCACGCACCACGAACAGCGACGCAATCCCGCTCCGCGCGGTTTTGAACGACAAGGCGACCACCTCACGGCCGACAGTGCGGCCTTAGCCCACAGGCTCCGCCATCGCGGCCTTAGCCCACGGGCTCCGCCATCGCGGCCTTAGCCCACAAGCTCCGCAACGGCCGCCCTGATCTCGTCGACGCGATCGGTCCTCTCCCAGGTGAAGTCCGGGTCCTCGCGGCCGAAGTGACCGTATGCAGCGGTCTTCTGGTAGATGGGGCGAAGCAGCTTGAGGTCGCGAATGATGGCGCCGGGGCGCAGGTCGAACACCTTGGCAACGACGGCGTCGAGCACGGAGTCGTCGACGGTTCCAGTGCCGAAGGTGTCGACCATGATAGAGAGCGGCCGCGTGATGCCGATGGCGTAGGCAAGCTGCACCTCGCACTTGCGCGCGAGCCCGGCGGCGACGACGTTCTTGGCAACCCAACGCGCGGCATAGGCCGCGGAGCGATCGACCTTGGTGGGATCCTTTCCGGAAAAGGCACCGCCGCCGTGGCGACCCATGCCGCCGTAGGTGTCGACGATGATCTTTCGGCCGGTGAGGCCGGTGTCGCCCATGGGGCCGCCCACGACGAACCGTCCGGTGGGGTTGACATATATCTCGGCGTTCGACCACTCGATTCCCACGGCGTCGAGGACCGGGCGAATCACCTGGTCGACCATGTCCCTTCTAATCTGCTCGATGGTCGCCTCCTCCCCGTGCTGGGTGGAAACAACGATGGCCGTGACCTCGACGGGCCTGTCGTCCTCATAGCGTACGGTCACCTGCGTCTTGCCGTCCGGGCGCAGGTAGTCGACGAGGCCCAGCTTGCGAACCTCGGCGAGTCGCTCGGACAGACGGTGCGCGAGATAAATGGGCATCGGCATGAGCACGGGCGTCTCGTCCGAGGCGTAGCCGAACATCATTCCCTGGTCGCCGGCGCCCGTCCGCTCGATCGCGTCCTCGCCGTCCGCGCGGGCGTAGGTGCCGTCGACGCCCTGTGCGATGTCGGGCGACTGCTCGTGGATGAGGCTCATGACGCCGCAGGTGTCGCAGTCGAAGCCAAACTTCGCTCGGTCGTAGCCGATCTTGCGCAGCGTCTCGCGCACAATCTGCTGCACGTCCACGTAGGCCTGGGTGCGAACCTCGCCCATGACGGCAATGGTCCCCGTCGTGGTGAAGGTCTCGCATGCGCAGCGAACGTTCTCGACATTGGCGGCGACACCCTCCGGGGAGACGTAACCCCTCCGCTGGAGCGTGGCCTCCCTCTCGAGAATGGCGTCGAGGATGGCATCGGAGATCTGGTCGCAGATCTTGTCGGGATGCCCCTCTGTGACGGACTCCGAGGTGAAAAGGTAGTTCTTGTGTGCCATTAGCCACTCCGTTCTGGCGCGAGCGCCATCTTGGGGCCAAAAGAAAAAGGCCCCCGTCGCATGTGGGGACCCCGGTGCTTTGGATGAAAGCGCGCATTCCCCGTCTTCCAGGCGCATGCCTGCCGAGAATTGGCACCATACCGCCTTGCGGCTGGTTGCCGGAGCTTCACAGGGCTCGGTCCCTCAGCTCTATGCACCCTACCGGGTGCCTCTTGACGAGCACCCGTAGCTTATACCTTCGGGCCGCCGGTGTAAACATATGGACTCTTCGAAATATGGAGGATCTGACGTTGGGCCTGCCGGCACCAAACGGCTACGACGGCATCCACGTGCAAGGGCAGTTGGAGTGGGGATCGCGTCTTCCAACGTCCGTGTGCAAAATAATGGGTCGAGTGGGCTCGTTCCCGACTTCCGAGCGCAAAATGCCATCAAGCGCGCAGGCCGATGGGGAGGGGTCGGAGCGC
>JAGAWD010000044.1 GCA_017941585.1 Olsenella sp.
CGTCTTCGCCCTACGCAGAGCAGCCCGGCTGCGCCGGTCTGCTCTGCGTGCCGGGCTCAGCCGCCAGCGGCCGCCACCGCCGCTGTGCCAGCGCCTTGCAACGTCATCTGGGCCACCCGCTGCCCGCCCGGCCTTCCCTCCCTCGCGCGCCCCACGGCACGCTGCCGCCACTCGCTCCTCCTTCGGCGTGCCGGTGCGTGGCCTGCCTGCCAACGCCAGCAACTCTCCCCAGCTCCATGCGCACCGGCCTGATCACCCTGAACCCCAGTCATGCGAAGGGGCGGCGAGAGCCGCCCCTCGGTCACGCCGTCTGCAGCGCCGGCTCCTGCCCGACATTGCGCATGTACTCGTCGCTGTGCCGCATGGCCAGGGCCGCCATCATCTCGTCCCTGTCCTCCCAAGCGGCGCGGCACGTGAGCAGCAGCTCGAGCCCCTCGGCGTCCGTCGGGTACAGGTCCAGCGGCACATCCTTGAGCAGCATGGCGAGTGTGGCGGTCCCGCCGGACTCGAGGTAGTAGGTGGTGTCGAGTGCGGGCATCGTCCAGGCGGCGGTGGTGATCTCGGTCATTGCGGACTCCCTTCGGTCGAGCCTATCTCTTCCGGACCATAATCGTACACCTGTTCGTATGGTTTGTGAATAGCTAAACCCATATCCATAGAGTTTACATATTCTCAAACCTTAGATATACTGACCATGTTAGGGAGGGAGAGGGACATGAACGTGACGGATTCCATCAGGCGTATGTGCGAGGAGTCGGGCAAGGGCCCCGTGGAGGTGAGCTACGCCATCGGCAGGTCCAAGGCCTTCCTTTCCTCCGCCCTCACGCGAGGTACGATTCCTCGCGTGGACACGCTGGCCAAGGTCGCCCAGGCGTGCGGCTACAGGCTCGTCCTGGAGAGTGACACCGACAAGATCGTCATCGACCCTGAGTAGCTTCAAACGGAAAGGATAAAGCGATGTCGAATGTTCGCGACGCAGTTCTTTCGGCTCTGCAGTCCGGTGGTACCGATGTTCTGAAAGATGTCGATAGGTTCAGGGGCCTCGTTATCAAACAGCTCGACGACAAGTCGAAGGAGAGGAGAGCCCTGGAGATCGGCTGCGACGACCAGTTCCTTGAAGCCTTGGCAGGGGCCGGCGGCAAAGACGAGTTCTCTGCAGCAGCCAAAGCATCAGCCGCCTACCTATCGGATTCGTATGTCATGGATCCTGAGGTAGCGACGTACGTCTCCTACGAGATAGCCGGCGCCATTGCGGAGTTCCTGGGTATCGATGCGCCTTGCGCGGGACGGAGGAAGGTACGCACAGCAAAGAAGGGTAGCTTCGGCGCTCCAGGTATCATTGCCCTTGTGCTCAGCTTGTGCCTGCTCGCGGCAGGATTCTATGCGACGCACCTCAACCCCATTTTCGGCTGCACACTCTTCCCCTCTTCCGGCAAGCTGGCTGACATCTCCTGCGAGTGGTACGGAATCAGGAATTCCGCAGGACAGGAGCTTACCGTCATTTTCCTGAGAAACGACGGCGAGGACACGATAAAGATGTCCAGCGCCGACAACCACGCGCTAAAGGCAAGCGTAATGCCTAGCCTCGCCACGGGAGATGAGGGTTTGATGGTCTTGCAAGGCCTTGGCGGGATGACCTATGTGCAGGGAAGGCAAATCCCCGCAACCAAAGAGTCGCTCGAATCGACCCCCACAAGACAAGTCACCTGGAGATATGCAACCAACAACAACGGATCGAAAAAGATTCTGATTACCAATCCAACGGATAAGATAATCCGCCTTTATGCAAACAGCGTTATGTTGACATCAAGAGGGGCGACCGCAAAGGTGTGTGTCATAGAGGGACTCGACTATCTTAACCCCGGGACCACCGAAATAGACGTCGTGAACAGCCTAAGGCCCATCACGCCCAACACTGGCGGCATGGTGCCCGGCGACGATACCGACCTATACCTCAACGGAGTAAAGGCCCCACTGGATTCGGGCGATTAACAGCTAGCGTGCTGCCAAGGACAGGTTTTCGTTAGCAGCCACCTCACTTGCCATGCGCCGAGCCGTCTTCTCGTCCTCCCCGTACCACTTCTGCCTGAACTCCCAGCGCGCCATCGTGACTCCGACCTCCTTCATGTCCTGGGCCTTCTCCTGAGCCGTGTCGGTGATGATGGAGTCATCGAAAATCACGGAGAGCTCGCCCTCGTCTGGCAGGCTCTTTCCGAACGTCCGGCCAATGTGGAGGAGGGCGTGAGAGATGTTCGCGAGCGACCTCTCGAGCACATGCTCATGCCTGGCGATGTTCCTCATGAGGGCGGAGTTGTCCGAGGAGACCTCGGTCGCCGTCTTCACGTACCCCACGTTGTCGAAGTCGAAGTACGTGATCCCAAAGCCGGTCAGGTCCCCGAGTATCTGTAGCGCCACGCGGAAGGCCTCGCTCTGGGCGGTGGTGCGCAGCGCCGGCGCGAACTCCTGGACCATGTCCTCAGTGCTCATGACCTTGCGGAAGACCGTGCAGTCCTGCTTGCCGAACGGAATCGAGACGCGCTTGCCCTTGGAGTCCTCCCGCTGGTCGAACATCACGTCACTGAGGAAGATTCTCATCTTGCCGGCGTCCACCTCGTTCATCAGCGCGTCGAAGGTGAGATCCACCGCCTGGATCGCGTCGATTGCATCCGCGAAGATGCTCTGCCCGTAGGGGCTCATATCCACTCGCGTGTTGTCGATGGCCGGCTTGACGAGCGAGAAGGTCGGCCACACCGAGCCCGTGTCATAGACGTCGATGATCCCTTCGGGGAGGATGATATTGCCGTCAGCGTCGAAGCACACCGTCTGGATCACGTAGGTGCCCGCCAGCCCGCGCATGTGGATGGTGAGCTGGTCCACGCCCTTGCCGCGATAATAGACACGGGTGACGAAGGCGCACTCGGTCACGCCCTCCTCGTCCCAGGTGAGCGGGACGACCATTCGCGCGTCGTACTGCCTAACCCTGACCTTCTTCGCGGAGACGTCGAGCCACAGCGCCCAGGCGCCCGTCCCCATCCCGAAGGCGCGGACGAGCGTGGCCTGTGCTGCCGGCATGAACCCCGTCTCCCTGAAGAAGTCTGCGAGCCAGTCCGTGCAGGCCTGGTTCTCGCTGACCACACAGGTTTTGTCGTTGAGGAGGAGCGACCCCCACTCCCGACAGACGCGCATGGCAGGATGGATCGAGCGCCGATGGACCTCGTACACCCGCCCGAACCCATCCGTATCACGGTAGTCATAGAAGGACCCCGACGCCTGCATCCACTCGTGCCAGACCCTGATGAACCCCTCCATAGCTTCCAAGGGCAATACATACCCCATGCTGCGGAGATGCTCCCGCACATGCTCCGGCACCCAATATTCCTGCCCGTCCTCTATACGACTCATGTCCAGCCCTTCCCATCGCCTCCAACACGGAGAAGAGCATCAGCCCCCGTCACAAACGCCCGCAACGGTGTCCATTCCTTTCAACTAACAGCTGAGGTGCCCACCTTCTGCCATGGCTATACTTTGAAACCCCGCAAATATGTGAGAAAGGGCACTCTGCATGGCAGTAGGCAACATTCTATGGAGCATAGCCAAGAGGCTGGGGTTCCTCTTCGCGTACAGTGACGAAGAGTTGAAGGCCATCCGCGACGAGGTGCAGGAAGAGCATCGCAACGGCTCGTTGAAGGGTACGCATGATCTCGAAAGAATCGATCGCGAGACAGAGCGCAGAAAAGAGAAGACCCGTTCTGATGACGACGTGTCAACTCTACCCAAGAGAGAACATGGTTGGTACGTCAACAAGGATTAGCGACTATGAGCTAGTGCGATATCCTCTCAGCATGTCGTCCATCATCGCATAGCGCACAGCGTCAATCGAGTGATCGTTCCCATCGGGAATCTCATCGATCCAATTGCCCTCTTTGTCCTTCTCGAACTCTTTGAGCGTGAACTCCGAGAAGGTCAGAGGGCATCTCTTTGGGTCGATCACGATCTCCCGCAGCCCCGCCAGCCACTCGTAGGAGAGACGCCTCATCCTGGCCTTGCGCGCCGCGTGCACGCGGATGCCCAGCTCGCGCCGCCACGTGGCCATCTGCACCTTGGAGTCCGGCGTGTCGTCGCAGTACACGATCTGGTCGTGGAAGTACGGCTCGCCGCCCCGCTCGTCGGCAAAGGTGAGCGAGTCGACCACGATGCGCCCGGTCTCGGCCGGCATCATGCGGTTGGCGGAGTGCTCCTCAAAGACGAGCAGGCGCCTGGCGTTCGGCTCCCACCCGCAGCGCACGAACCTCCACGGGTCGGGGAACCATCCCCAGTCCACGCCGTTCCTCACCCTCTCGAACGAGCGGATCCTGTCGTCCACGATCCGCTCCTCGCGGATGTTGTCGAAGACCGCCCCTCCCGTGCCCACGATCTCGCCGAGGTACTCCCAACGCCACGCCTTCTCGTTGGTGTCCCTCAGGTACTCGGCCTCCTCCACGAACGGCCCGCCCACCCACTCGGGATGGCTCTCGATCACATCGAGGTAAGAGCTCCCGCGCACGAGCGTGTCGGCCCTCTGCCTCCTCTCCAGGCACTCGATGTTGACCCAGTTCCACATGGTCTTCGGCGGGTTGTACGAGTAGAAGATCCAGAACCTATCGCCTCCGCGCCGCAGGGAGTTGAGGATGGAGCGGACCGCCTCGATTCCCTCGAACTGGTCCAGCTCCTCGAACCACACCGCCGCGCAGTACCCCTTCGTGAACTTCACGCCCTTCAGCTTGAGCGGGTCGTCGGCGCCTCTGAACACGATGCGTTGCCCGGTCGGCACGTACGTGATCTCCATGGGAGACAAGCGCGTGCGGAAGACTCCCTCCAAGCCGAGCACGTCGATCGCCCATATGAGCTGCTGGTACACTGAGTCGCGCAGCGTGTTGCCGAAGCGCCTCACCACGCACACGTTGCACTCCGGGTTCGCTATGACAAGAAGGACGAGGCACACGGAGATGAACGAGCTCTTCGTGCTGCCTCGGCCGCCGTGCATCCAGTAGTGGGTGTGTCCGTGCGCCATCACGTCGCCCAGGACGGGATGGAACCTCGGGATGATGCAGTCGGTGACCCTAGTCGTCGCCATCGCACACCGCCACCTCGATGCCCAGGGTGAGCTGCACCGGGCCGGTCTGCTCCTCCTCGACCTTGCGCTCCGCCTTGCCGTACTCCTGCGGGTACTTGCGCTCGAGCAGCCACGCCGCCGCCGTCCAGAACTGCGGTCGCGACAGCGCCGCGTCGCGGATCGTGATGAGCAGCTTCTGCTTGTACTCGGCCTCGGCCTTTTTTAGTCCCTCGCTTAACGCGCGCTTCAGCTCGGTGTCCGGCTCCTTCAGCCAGCGGTAGAACGTCGACTGGTGCACGTCCAGCGCGTCGATGATGTCGGCGTCGCAGAGGCCGTCCTTCTTGAGCGAGATCGCCCGCTCCACCATCTTGCGCGTCAGCTTAGTCTTCCTCATTGGCCTCGCCCCCTTAAACGCGAATGTGGCCGCCAGCTTCGACGGCCACATTCTCTTGGGGTGTCACAAACAGGGAGTGAACCCTGCGTCAACCGCGCTCACGCTTGCTAGCCAGCCCGTAGCGCCGGCACAGCCTGGAGTTGCGCTGCCTCATCCGGTCGTACTCGCGCGCCAGGCGCTCGTACTCGGGCCCGTCAGTTCGCCCGGCCGCCTCGGCCTCCAGCAGCTCGTTGAACGCCCGTTCCTCCTCCACGCGCAGGCGGAGCGAGCACTCGGGGCAAAGCCCGTTGGCCTTGTTGAGCCGCACGCCGATGGCGCCGCACTCGGGACAGGTGGGCCGCGTCGCCAGGCTCACGTGGATCCTGCTCGCGTGCATGGCGATGGCGTACTTACCGCGCCTCACGCCGCACTCTCGCTCGAGGCGCTCGGCCACGGCCTCCACGCCCAGGTGCCCGTACTCGCGCAGGATCTCCTCCTGCCTCACGGTCCAGGCGCTCATGACGACCACCACCCAAAGCGGCACCCGTTCATAGACCCGCTCACATTGACAGGGTTTGCAGCCCCCTCGCGTGGGTCGGGGCGCTCGGCTGGGAAGCTCCGTCCCCAGCCAGCGCTCCTACCCACCCAACCACCGATATATATAAGGTGCTGGAAGGGTGGTCTTAACCCATGCATTGCAAGGGTCGAGGGGTGGTCGCGAACGTCAGAAGAGCGCTGCCTCGTCCTCATCGTCGGCCACCTCCCCAGCGTCAACCGTTGCGGCAACTTCGATGGGGTCGAGCGCTCCCTCCCGGCGCACCACGCGGGCCTTCTCGCCGCCGGCCGGGCTGTCGCGCCTGAAGCGCTTGCTCTTGTCGAGCCACCGGTTGACGGTCGACTGGCTCCATCCAAGGCGGTCAACCAGCTCCTCGCGCAGGATGAAGTCGCGCCCGGTCATCAGCAGCTCGCAGATGTCGTCCAGGTCCTTGGCCTTGCCCTTGCGCTCCTCCTCTGCGCGGATCCGCCGCGCCTCCGAGAGCCCGCCGTAGTTGGGTCGGCAGTCGGCGAGCAGCCCCGTGTCGTCCACCACGTGCAGCGGGTACACGAACCATACGTCCAGCGGGTCCCTCGGCGCGAACTCGCGCAGGGTGAAGGTCACGCGCCAGCCCGAGAGCCGCTTGGCCTCGGCCAGCTTGTGCGACTCGCGCGCCAGCTTTGCGGTGCCCTCCTCGAGCACCAGCTCGGTCATGTCGATGACCGCGTCCGGTGCGCGGCCGAAGACGCCCGAGCCGCTGCTGCGGTCGATGGAGGCCTTCAGCCCCTGTGCGCCCTTGCTGTGGTGGTGGCTCACCACAACTGCCGTGTCGAGGCCGACAGCGATGGACCCCAGCAGGGCGAAGAACTCCTTGATGTCCTTGGCGTTGTTCTCGTCACCATCCTGCACCATATAGGCGGGGTCGATGACGATGAGCCCGTACTGCCCGGTCCCGCAGCGGCCGAAGAGCTCGTCGCGCACCTGCGAGAGCGTCGCGCCGTAGCCGCGCATCGGCCAGAGCGTCAGCCAGTCGTGCACCTCCTGCAGGTCGGCGCCCATGGCCTCGGCCACGCGCCGCACGCGCTTGTGGAGGCTCCGCCGGTCCGTCTCGAGGTCCACGAACAGCACGTGACGCCTTGCGCAGCGCATGTTCATCCACCACCCGCCAAGGGCGACGGCCACGGAGAGCTCGATGAGGTCCCAGGTCTTGCCGGCCTTGGAGGGCGCGGAGAGCAGCATGATGTGCGTCTCGTACAGGATCCCCTCGATCAGCACCGGCGGCATCTTCGGCTGCTCGCCGTCGCGCACCAGCGCCTGCTCGAAGGCGGGGAACCTCCCCAGCACCCTCGTTGCGGCAACGTCGGAGGGCTCCTCCGCCACGACCGTCGGCTCGTCGGGCGGGGCCGATTCGGCCGCGTCGACGGCCGCCACGTACTCGTCCCTAGCGCCCATCGTGCCACCTCGTCGTCCAGAGGGTGTGCAGCTCGTCGGCCGTGCCCATGGGCCGGCACTCCCAGTCCCACTCGGTGCCGCGCATGGACATGAGCCAGTCGTCGGCGTCCTTGCACCCCTCGGGATATGCGGGGATGTCGCTGTGCTTAACTCCGATTTTGTCGAGGTCGCCCGCGATCTGGTCGCGCGCCTTCCTGCCGGCGGTGTCGGCGTCCATGGCGATGACGACGCGCCTGGGGCGCAGAGACTCGTCGGTGTGCGCCAGCACCTGCGCAAGGCGTCCTGCGTAGGAGGTGCCGCCCAGCGCCATGACGGGGCGGCCGATCACCTTCTCGAGCGCCATCGCGTCGATGAGCCCCTCGGTCACGTAGACCACCGGAAGCCCCGCCGAGAGCATCCACTCCTTGTAGAGCGGCGAGGTCACGCCCTTGGGCCGCCACTCCTTGTGGCGCACCTGCCCGTGGCTGATCGTGCGCACCATCACGTAGTCGGCGCGCCGGAAGTCCTGGCTCCAGAACGGGATCACCAGGTAGCCCACAGCGTGCGGCTCGTAGATGGAGAACTGCCCCATGATCCGCCTCGGGTCAAAGCAGAAGCCCAGCCCGTGCCGCACGATGTCGGTGTCGTCGAGCCCGCGGCTGCGCAGGTAGCGCCGGCCCTCCTCGCAGCCGTGCAGGTAGAGGTTCGACCATGCGCGGTCGCAGATGTCGGAGACGTCGGGACCTCCGGCGACCTTCGGCTCGGGGAAGGGCTCGGGCTTGGCAACCGTGCGCTTGGGACTGCGCCTCTTCCTCTCGCCGGTCCCGTCGTTCAGCCGGTAGCCCACGTATCCAGCCACCGCCTCGGCCTGGGCCGCGAACCCCTCGATGCCGTCCGCCTCGCCGACCAGGGTGAACACGTCCCAGGTGCGCCTGCACCCAAAGCAGTGCACCGTGTGGCCGTTGGCGTAGTAGCGCGCCGAAGGCGTGCGATCGTCATGGCCTGGGCTCGGACAGCGGAACGGCCGGTTGACGTTCTCAATGCCAAAGCGCACGCGCAGCAGCTCCGGCATCGTCGCCCGCAGGCCGTCGCGGTCAGCCTCGCTCACATGCCTCATGCGACCACCCCCAGCCTCGGGGCGCCAGACAATGGCCATTCATCTGCGCAAACCACATAGTTGCGGCAATTTGCGTCCGACAAAGACGTAAACTGTACGTCAGAGCCTTGTGCTCTGCTTTCTGTGCCCTGCAGCCGCGTGTCCGCCAAGACTATTCCGGCTGTGGGGCGCTTTGCTCCCAACGCTCTCATAGGCGCTCACTCCCTCCACGGCTCACGAAGTCGATCAGTGCCAGCTTGGTGATGCGCACCCGCGTTCCCACCTTGATCCGCTCCAGCAGCCCTCGGTCGATCAGGCGGCGCACCGTCTTGGGGTCGCAGTCGAGCAGGCGCGCGGCATGCTTGACGTCCATCACGTCTGGCTCGCCGTCAAAGAGGCCGGTCGGCCGCTCCGGCGGCACCTCGGTCAGGTAGACGACCTTTCCGCCCAGCATTGAGGTCTCGGCCATCACAGCTCGCCCCCTTCCCCGTCGATGTCCTCGAAGAGCTCGCGCCAGTCTCCCGGCCAGCCGACCGCCTCGGCTATCGCCTTGCCGCGCTTCGGGTAGGGCACCTCCTTGCCGTGCACGATCCGCGACATGGCAGGCTTGTTGATGCCCGCTGCGCGTGCGATCTTCGCCTGGTCGCCCCTCTCTACCAGCAGGGTTTGTATCCGCAACATTCCGTCTCCTTTCTCTTGTCTGTGCGGCAACGTTGCGGTAGCATTCTTGCATGGTGTAAGAGTTTATTAAACAGGACTTTATAATGACTTTTCAGAAACTTATGTGCAGAACGGTTTGAGATGACACAGACTAACGAGACACAGCAGGCCTTCTACGACACCCACGGGCACGGCCCGGTCACCGCAGACGACGTCTGCCTCGTGGTTGATCGCGAGGTGGCGGACGACGCGATCGCCGAGCGCTTCGCGGGTGTAGACCTGCTGCCAGACTACGTCGCCGAGGCGGGAAGGCGCCTCTACCTCTGGCGCGGCTCCGAACGCGTGAGCGAGGGAGAGTTCATGGCCGCCGCCCGCCGGCTCACCTCGGGCCCAAGCCGCGACGAGGACCGCGCCCGCACGCTCGCCACCATGCGCTCGCTCGCCCGCGACGGCTTCGAGCTCAACGCGATGCTCAAGGACGAGGATGGCTTCGACGCCGACGCCTCCGTCATGGAGCACTTCCACGTAGAGGTTCGCCCCGCTGCCACGGGCATCGAGGGCGTGGTCGACTACGTGGCCACCTACCAGATCCCCGCATGCGCGTACCTACAGTACCTCTGGGACGGCTGCGAGGCCATGTCGGGCCCGCCGTTCAACGCAGACGCCTACGTGCTGCCCACGGACCGCGAGGACGGCTACGACCTCATATGCGGCTGGTCTGGGTGCCAGGCGGGAGGCCGCATGGAGTACGCCGTGCGCAACGCCACCGACGACGAGGAGGGCAGGCGCCACTTCCTGCGCATGCTCGCCAAGTTCCTGCTCGACGTGCACCTGCACGACGTGCGCATAGTCACCTACGGTGGCGGCACGATGGTGCCCGCCGCGACGCATGCGGTGGCGGCTCTCTGGGTCCGGCTCACCGAGAGCCTGGGGACGGCGCACGTGGGCACCTGCCGCGTCTGCGGAAAGCCCTTCGTGGCCACCAACGAGCGCAGGTGGAAGACGCGCTACTGCCAGGCCAACGGCGCCTGCGCGAAGGCATACGCGCGCACCAAGGTCGTGCTCGGCGGCATAGCCGACGGCAAGTCGTTCGACGAGGCTGTCGCAGAGACCCGCAACATCGGCGCAAGCCGAGTGATCGAGATAGTCAGGAGGAACAGGCACATTCTGAGGGAGGAGTACCCCCAGCTCGACCTTGACCAGATCCTCAGGGAGTGAGAGGAGGCACCAGCGGCCCCGACATCTTGGCGGACACGCGGGGCCACCAGCCAACAGAAAGCAGACCATCAAGGAGGCCACATGGCACGCAGCAAGCAGCGCGAGACCTACGGCAACGGCTCGATTAGCCCCATACTCGGCAAGGATGGCAAACAGAAGCGCGACAGGGAGGGCAGGCCCATCTGGCGCATAGCCGTCACCGTCGGCTCCGAGGAGAGCGTCGACAAGAACGGCCGCAAGGTCAAGCGCCAGAAGAGAATCCAGCGCAACTTCCGGGGAACGCTCAAGGACGCCCGCAAGTTCTCCCAGGAGCTTCACGAGGAGTACGAGACCGCCAAGGAAGAGCAGTCCCAGCCAGAACAGAAGCAGCACCGCGAGGAGACCTTCATCGACGTGTGCAAGGAGTGGGAAGAGGACATGCGGTTCGGCAAGGTGTGCAACGCCTACAAGCTGAAAAGCTATGCCACCCACCTGTCCTATATGGCGGAGCACTTCGGCCATAAGCCCATCGCCCAGGTAACCGAGGAAGACGTGCGCGAGGCGCTTCGCAAGACGGTGCGCAGCCGCCACCTCTCCGACACCACCGCCCATGTCATATTCGCCGTGACGAAGCGCGTGTTCACGTTTGCCCGCAAGAAGGGGAAGATCACCGTCAACCCTTGCGAGGACCTGAGGGCACCCCGTCCCAACGAGCTCGTCGACCGCAACTCACTCCAGCCAGAGGAGTGCGCCCTCATCCGCGCGACCCTGGACCGCGACGAGAAGGAGGCGTACGCCGCATTCCGGGAAAAGGAGCAGAGGCAGCGCGGCTATGACCGCTTCAAGGGCTCCGACGACGACCGCGCGAGCCTTCGAGGCCTGGTCGAGATCTCCAACATCCTTGCCGTGCGCCTTATGCTCGCCACGGGAATGCGAAGGGGCGAGGTCCTCGGGCTTGCCTGGTCGGCCGTCAACTTCGCCACCAAGCAGATCAAGGTCGTCCAGGCCCTCGCCATCCAGAAGATCGAGGACGATGAAGACTCCCTTGACGACGAGATGCAACGCATAGAGGTCAAGCGTCTCCGTAGCGGCAAGTCATGCCTTGTGATCAAGCGTCCGAAGACCAAGAAGGGCATACGCACGCTCTTTGTGGACGATGACACGTTGGCTCACCTGCGCGAGTGGAAGAAGTTCCAAGCCAGGGCATTCAGACTCATCCGCATCGATGAGGATGGCAACGCCATCGACCTCAAGCAGACGAGGAACACACCCGTGTTCTGCTCAAGCCATGGAGGCTGGTACGATCCGAGCCATCTCAATCGTTGGTGGGCGGGCACTCCGTACAGAGAGGGATACCGCGAGAAGCTCGGATTCCCCGATCTCAAGCTCCACGAGTTTCGTCACACGCAGGCCACGATGCTGCTGGGCAACGGGGTGGATGTCAAGACGGTTCAGACGCGTCTCGGCCATGCGAAGTCCTCTCACACCCTGGACCTCTACGCCCACGCGATTCCCGCCAACGACCAGGCGGCCGCCAACATCATGGCCTCGATCTGCGCGGCTCCGGCTACGCCCAATGGAACAATAATTAAACTAAATCAGAGCGCGTAGCCGAACAAATATCCCCTGTAATATCCCCTCTACCACCTTTGCCCCCATAAAACGAATTCAGGTCGGAGTCCACATGGCCTCCGACCTGCTCTTTTATGGTGGGCGTTACAAGATTTGAACTTGTGACCTCTTCCGTGTCAGGGAAGCGCTCTCCCCCTGAGCTAAACGCCCTTAGCTTTGGGTGCCGCTCGCGCAGCAAAGAACACTATAGCGGAAGCCTTGGCACAGCGCAACAAC
>JAGAWD010000491.1 GCA_017941585.1 Olsenella sp.
AACCGACGTGGACGGTCCCCGAGGGGAGCCGCGTGCCTCTTTGGCCACGGTTCCCGACGGTCGGAAGCGGATCGAGGCACATCTCGCTCGTCAGCTACTGCGGCCAGGCTTGGAGTGCCGGTGCCTCCGAGGCCTCGCTCCTGCGCATGGCGTCCGTCGCGAACAGGCGGTTCATGGACCCGCCGCTCGACGACGCCGAGGTGGAGCAGATAGCCCGTTCGGTCACGAGGTACAGGAGGTGACTATGGAGGCATTCCTCACCCCCGGAGACGGCTCCGACGTGTCGACGACCCGCAACTCGACCAGGCTGAGCCGCTTCTGCGAGCAGCTGGTCAAGACCTTCCTCGGCTACAAGGCCGAGAGCGCGACCGTGGCGGTCGAAAAGACCGAGTGGGACATGGAGACCCTCTACAAGGGACTCTGGAACGTCTGCGCGCGCAAGGAGTTCAGAAGCCTCGTCGACGCGCACAGGCAGGACGGCCAGCTGATGCTCGTCCGCAGGAGACAAGGGAGGACCAAGTGATCATCCAGATCGACCGCTTCCAGATTCGCCCGTACCCGAACAACCTGTGCTGGGAGATCTGGGAGCGCCGCAAGTGGAAGCCGAAGGGAGGAGGCCCCACCAAGGAGGGATGGAAGAGCACGGGCAGGTACCCGAGCACGCTCGGACAGGCCCTCCTGACGGTATACGAGCGCCTCCTGAAGGACGACACCCGCGTCCTCGGCCTCGCCGACGCCATCGACGAGGTCAGGGACATCTATCGAGAGATCAAACTGATTGGAGAGAAGCATGATGGCAGATAGCGTGGAGATCGTGAACCTCGACACTTTCGATGGGCAAGACGCGCAGGTGATCGCGTCGGGGCTGACCGACTGCAAGACCGCCCTGGCATTCCTGGACCGCCCCGCGTTCATCGTGTCGGGAGAACCTCCCAAGATCGAGGCGCTGCGCCCCAAGGTGACCCGCGTCATCGTCAACGGCCCTGCCACGGTCGTCTTCTGGGACGACGGCGAGAAGACCGTCGTGAAGTGCCGCGAGTGCGAGAGTTGCCGCTTCGCCAAGTCCAGCTCCGACACCGAGGCAGAGGAGATGAACGTCTTCGAGGCGATCGCTCACAACGTCCTGCTGAACACGAGGTGCTCGATACGCTACGACCCCGAGAAGGCGGTGATGGCGGCGATGCTCAAGCGCCTCTACCGCAACTGGCAGGACGTCGTCCGCCGCGAGTTCCCCGAGGGTGACGGAGATGAGTGACGTCCGCGTGAAGGGCGGGACGCTCCTCGGGCACCTCGGCAGGGTCCTCAACTTCTTCGAGGTGTGGTGGCACGGCACCGAGCCTCCCCACACCATCCAGCTCGGCGAGTTCGTCTACGTGCGCCTCGACGAGCCTGACGGCACCCCAGTGAGGAGGGCGCGATGAGGAGGCGGAAGATCAGCACGTTCGCGAGCGTCGGCGTGATGCCGAACGTCGAGACCGCGCTCTACCACGACGAGGCGAAGCTGCGACGCGACCTCGTG
>JAGAWD010000492.1 GCA_017941585.1 Olsenella sp.
AGAAGAAGGCAGGAGCCATCCTGCGCGGCGAGATGCCCGATGGCGGCTTCCTTCCCTTCATCTGCAAGCTCGACTCCGAGGCCGAGGTCCACGACGAGGCGATGTGGCCCAAGGCCAACCCCCGCGTGCTCACCCGACCCGTGCTGCTCGACCAGATGCGGCGCGAGTATGCGGACTACAAGCTCGCGCCGCTCAAGAACGTCAGCTTCATGACGAAACGCATGAACCTCCCGCAGGAGCGCAAGGACGTGGCGGTGACGGCTTGGGAGAACTTGGAAGCGGCATCGCGAGACGTGGGCGACCTCGAAGGTCTCCCGTGCGTCTGCGGCATCGACTACGCCAAAACAACCGACATGATCGGCGCGTGCCTGCTCTTCCATGACGAGGAGATGGGCTACCGCGTCATCAGCCACGGTTGGTTCTGCGAGAACTCGAGCGACGCCGAGGCGATCAAGGCACCGCTTGACGAGTGGGAGCGCATGGGACTCCTGACGATCGTCCATGACGTGGAGGTATCGCCCGAGACGGTGACGGCGTGGGTCGCGCGCATGGCAGAGACCTACGACATCCGCTGCGTCTCGCTCGACAACTACCGAATCACGCTCATGAAGAAGGCGCTCGCGGAGGTCGGCTTCAAGGCGCGGGAGAAGGGCGAGAAGAAGGTCGAGGGCGAGGAGCAGCGCGTGTGGCTCACCCGCCCATCGGACATCATGCGCGTGCAGCCGGTCATCGACTCGGCATTCGCGACGCACTCCATAGCCTGGGGCGAGAATCCGTTGATGCGCTGGGCGACGAACAACGCAAAGCTCGTTCCCGCGCCACACGACAACTACACCTACGGAAAGATCGAGCCCCACGGCCGCAAGACCGACCCCTTCATGGCGCTCGTCGCGGCTTTCGCTGCCGTCGACAAGCTCGACGTGCCAAGGCCGACCGAGGTCAAGGACTTCACATTCATCAAGCCGCTGACATTCTAGGGAGGTAGACCTTGGGAATCATCAGACGCACGGTCATCGACTGGCTCGGCAAGGTGGTCGAGAGCGAGAAGGTCGACAGCGCCGAGGCGCTCGTCCAGCTCGAAGCCGAGAAGTGCTGCTTCATGGAGGCCGCTCGCACCATCATGTGCGGCTACGTCACAGCAGCGCTCCAAAAGTCGGAGGTGGTCTTCACCGCTCCCCGCGCGACCAACGTCGACGTGGACGTATGCCGCTGGCTCTGGAACGTCTCGCCGAACCCGAACCAGAACCGCTCGGAGTTCATCGCGTCGCTCACCAACCGCCTGTTCAACTGCGACGAGGGGCGCGCGCTGGTCGTGCCCCTTAAGCGCAAGGGCAACACGAGCATCTACGTCGCGGACGGCTTCCTGGTCAACAAGCAGCCGGGGCGCATGCACCGCTACGAGAACGTCGTGGTCGAGGGTCGCTCCGACATCACCAAGAACTACTACCTCTCGGGCGACGCCTATCACTTCTCGGTCGACGGGGACAACGGCTGGGCCGAGCTTATGCAGCGCTTCAACGCGCAATACCAAAAGCTCGGCGCGTCGGCCATGGCCGCGATGATGGACCGCAACTCCAAGAAATGGAAGATGCGCATCAACGCCCCGGCCGCCGGCACGGAGGAGGAGCGCCAGAAGGTGCAGGCCTACCTAGACGCGGTGACGCAGGCCTTCCGAAGCAACGACAACGTTCTCTTGCCGGAATACCTCGACTACACGCTCGAGGAGTTCTCGACCGACGCGACTAGGCGAGCGACCGACTCGAGCAGCGACGTGACGAGCATCCGAAAGGACATGTTCGAGAGCGTCGCGGAGTGCTTCCGCATGCCAACCTCGCTGCTCTACGGAAACACCAAC
>JAGAWD010000493.1 GCA_017941585.1 Olsenella sp.
AGATCGAGGACGAGATGGAGTATCCCGGTCAGGTCCGCGTTGTTGTTATCCGCGAGTCGCGTGCCGTCGACATCGCCAAATAGGCGCCGAGCATGCCCGGGCAGCAAATAGAAGATCTCACCTCCTTTGTTGCCAAAATGGGAGGAGACAGAGCCCTGAAAGTCGAGGAGAACCTCGGCCAGGGCTTTGTCCGTCTACGGGTAGGAGAGGCCGAGCGTCGGCAGGCGGCGCACGACATCCGCTGCAGTGAGGACATCGTCATCGAGATGCTTCGCAATGCCCGAGACGCACAGGCCTCTCACATCTTCCTTGCCACGTCCAAGGACGGCAGCACCAGAACCATAACGATGCTCGATGATGGCGCAGGTGTCCCAAAGGAGCTTTGGGAGTCCAGCGTTGACGCGCGTGTCACCTCTAAGCTCGAGACCGTGCATATGGACAGGTGGGGCGTCCACGGCCGTGGCATGGCGTTGTACTCCATCAAGGAGAACGTCACCGAATGCGCGGTCGCAGACAGCGTGATGGGTGGCGGTACGGCCATCAGGGTGGTCAGTGACACCAACAGGCTCGGCGAGCGCTCGGATCAGTCCACCTGGCCAAGTGCGGGGCGTGACGACAATGGACGCCTTGTCATAGAGCGAGGACCCCATAACATCCTCAGGACCTGCTGTGAGTTCTCGCTTGAGGAGCGCGGGGTCTGCGAGGTCTTTGTTGGCTCTCCTGCCGAGATCGTAGCCACCATGCGTGCGCGCATCCATCCCAGCATCTCGAGCAACGAGCTCTTGTTCCTTGATGACCTTTCGGCGCTTGCGGTGTGCGAGCGGTTCAGGGTCGCCTCTGATGCGCGTGAGCTCATGGAAGTCTCCATGGCATGCGGGCTCGAGATATCCGAGAGAACGGCTCACCGCATCATTGCAGGCCAGATAAAGCCCATGCGCAGCGTATTGGCTCGTCTCACGCACACGAGCTCGCACAAGGGGAAGCGCGAAGTCGACCTGGGCACGGACAGGCGCGGCCTTAGGCTCTCCAAGGAAGACTCTCAGGAGTTCCTACGCATGATGGAGCGTGACTTTGCATATCTTGCCGACCGCTATTACCTCAACCTGACCTCGCAGCCGCGCATAAGAGTTGCCGGAAACAGGCTTTCGGTGTACTTTGAATATGAAGGCGAGGATTAGAAAAACTCGTGCTTCACAGAATGTGACAGATTCAGTAATATTAATTAATCTACTTTTGACCAGCACAAATGATTACTTCTATGCAGCATAACTGCGCCAGGAGACAAGCATGGAATACCTGAAAGTATCGAGCAAGTCATCACCAGCCTCTGTTGCGGGAGCAATTGCCGGCATGGTCAAGGACGGCGTACCCGTAAACATTCAGTCGGTTGGTGCTGGTGCAGTTAACCAGGCTATCAAGGCTGTTGCAATTGCCCGTGGCTTTCTTATCCCCACGGGCGTTGACATTTCGTGTGCTCCGACCTTCGCCGACATAAACATAAACGGTGAAAGCCGCACGGCCATTCGCATCGCCGTGTACGTCCATAGGCTCGTGCCGCAGTCCTCTCATGACAGTGAGTCTGATGGCGTTCAGGAGCTGATGTACTAGATGCCCCGTATTGCAAAGCTGGCAGGCCTTACCTACGTCATCAAGACGTTCGGCTGCCAGATGAACTTTCACGACTCCGAGCGCGTGAGCGGGCTACTTGACGAGTGCGGCTGCGTTGGGGTCGAATCCATCGACGAGGCCGATATCGTCGTTTTTATGACCTGCTGCGTGCGTGAGAACGCCGATAC
>JAGAWD010000494.1 GCA_017941585.1 Olsenella sp.
GCTCTTCGCGACCTCGAGCTCGATGAGAGCCCCCAGGACCTTTAGAAGTCCTGCGGCCACGTCGAACGCAGCGGTGATGAGTCCCATAGGCAACACCTCCTCCCCGAGAGGCGCCGCCCCGCACGTGAGGCCGTCCGCCGGCCCGGCCCGAGCGTAGCGCGCCGGGCCGGGCAATGTCTTGCGACGGACCGTCCCACGGGGCCACGAACCAGAGATTCTCCATGCGAGCTAGGCACAAGCCGGGGAGGCCTCCTCCACGGCCCCGATACATCTGCGCCTCGAGCGGCCGGTGGCGTGGCCTTGACGTCGCCTCGGCAGTGGGGTTGCTGGCGGCCTGCGTGTCAACTTGCGCGTTCGGGCTTCGGGAGGTCGGCGCGTCGCCGCATGCCATGGCTTGCGTCACGTATTGGTACGTGACGTATGCGGCATGGGGCTGCGCGGCCAACCGCTCGCCCCGATGGGCAATCACGTCCCGGCGTTGCCCAACGGAATTTCCCGTTAGTCGAGGTCGAGCATCCCTTCTCGCGCTACCCTGAACTCGTCACGCGTCGGGACGGAGGTGGGGCATGGCAGCCGATCTTGATCTACCCATCGTGTACGGCATCTACGTGCCCACGGGCGAGCTTCGTCACGTGACGGACGTGGAGAACGGCAAGGCCTGCGATTGCGTGTGTCCCGACCCGCACTGCGGGCAGCGCCTCATAGCCAGGAACGCCGGAACCAAGCGAATCCCGCACTTCGCGCACGAGAGCGGGTCCTGCGCATGGTCCGCCGAGTACCTCATCTCTATCCTTGCCGCCGACGTCATCACAGAGAGTGGCTCGATCACGTTCCCCGAGCTGACGTTCTTCGACGAGGAGAAGGGCCAGAGGGTCTGCCGCTCGGGCGCGCGGCGAATCCCGATGGCGAGGGCGGAGCTCAAGGAGCTGAGCGGTAGGCAGGCGCCCGACGTCGTGGTCACCTGGCGGTCGAGCTCGGGGTCCGAGAGGTCGTTCGCCATCGTCTTCCAGCTGCGCCACACCGTTTCCGACGACGAGGTCAAGAGGCTGTCCGAGCATGTGGAGGGCGTGGTTGTTGTAGATCTGCGCAAGCACATGCGAGAGGCCAAAAGACGCATGGCCGACAAACACTACGACCGCGCGGAGATGGCGTCTCGCTATCAGGACAAGCGCCTCATCCGCTCGTTCCTGCTGGAGGACAGGCCCAAATACAAGACGTGGGCATACAGCGCGCTGGCCGAGCGCCTGCATGCCGAGAGCGCCGAGCGCAAGGAGGCGGCGGAAAAGAGGGAGCGAAGGCGCCGCGAGGAAAAGGAGCGCAGGCGAAGGGCGAAGGAGGAACGCCTCCGCAGGGAGCGAGAGGAGAGGGCCGAGCGGGAGAGAAGGCGTCGCCAGGGGCGCGAGGAGGAGGCGCGCAGGGCGGCCGAGGAGAGACGTCGCGAGGCGGCCGAGGAGAGGCGGCGCGAGGAGGCCATGCGTCCGGAGAACTACGGCAAGTACCTCCCGACGATCCTCCCTCTCGTCGACCAGCAGGAAAGGCCCGCGATGGACGAGTTCGGGAGGCACTGGGTCAGGTGCGAGTCGTGCGGGAAGGTCGCGCCGGATAGGGAGTTCTCGCTCTACGGCGGCAACGGCCGGCTAAACCTTGGCACGTGCACCGAATGCATGAGGAAGCGCCGATGAGAGCCGGCCGATAAGAGCCGACTGACGAGAGCCGATTGATAAGGGGCGGCCTATAAGACGGCAGGCAGCATGTGGTCCCGCGCGAGTCTCGGCGGCCTCTCGATGACGGGTCCCGGCCGGTCGATGTGTCGAGTGCAAGTGGTGTTTTGAGCGTGTCGCGGGCGCTTTGCGTGCATGTGGCGCGTTTGACTTTTGGGTACCGCGGTGCGAAGATGGAGCCGACGGCGGCCTACGCTAGCTACTAGGCGGCGCCGTTAGAATTGATCGGCCCCAGAGCGCGGCAACGCTCGGGGCCTATTTCTTTAGGTGCCTGGGCCTACGTGCCTTGGCAAGGTACTCCTCCCTTCTTCGCTTCGAGATCTCGAGCTCCGTGAGGGCTCGCAGGAGCTTGAGGAGCCCCGTGATCGTCTCGAACGCAGCGGTGATGAGTCCCATAGGCAACACCTTCTCTCCGAGAGGCGCCGCCCCGCACGTGAGGCCGTCCGCCGGCCCGGCCCGAGCGTAGCGCGCCGGGCCGGGCGATGTCTTGCGCCGGACCGTCTCCTCGGGCCACGAACCAGAGACTCTCCATGCGAGCTAGGCACAAGCCAGGGAGGCCTCCTCCACGGCTCCGACACATCCGCGCCTCGAGCGGCCGGTGGCGTGGTTTTGACGTCGCCTCGGCAGTGTATTTGCGGGCAGCTTGCCGCGTGTTGTGGCTTTGGAGGAGGTCGGCATTTTCGCCGACGCCTCGGCTGCAAGGTGGCCACGGGCCTCGCAGGTGCCGCCAACCCGTCTATAGAGCTTTCATTCTGGCCGTGCGGCTATATGCAACTGCGACTCGATTCTGCGGTTCGTTCAAGTGGGGGTACCCGCTCTCATGGGGTTTTCCATGAACTTGTCGGCGACGTACCCTGAAGCGTCCGCAACTTGCGGACGATTGGCGTTCAAGTTTCGCTGAACGCGTGGCATCTGCTCCGTGAAAAGTTGGTCGATAGCGCTGAGTTTCACAACGGTAGACTGACTGGTGTGTAGGAGCTTGGGGCCACCGAGTCCGCATACAACTCAAATATGGTTCGAAGGCTGCTCGACATGGAAAACTCGCTCGCGTAGGCAAATGAGCCCCGCTTCCTCCTGAAGTCTCAGTCCGGCATCGGGAGGCGACGTGCTGAGACTTCTCGACTGATGGGCAGTCGTCCAATCATCGCGACAGTGCTACCATTGCTGATGCGAGTTACCTCCCTAGTTTCTCGCTAGGTGGGCAGGGGTGGTGCTCTGCCCACCACCCATTTTCTGCTATTGTCCTGGCTGGGCTTCATTGGCACAGTGCTTCTGCGATGTGAGGGTGGGGAAGATGCCCCAGCTCGCAGGGTCATGTCTTTATGTAGAGGTTGCAGTGTGCTCTTGTGGTGCCACACTCGTCTCGCCTGCGGATGCGATCGTGGCCGAATGCCGGCGTGCGCTCTAATCAACTGCCGGTTTTTCCCAAGGGCGGATAGAGGCTTGACGGTGCGGGCGGAGGTAGAGACGAGATTCGCTGCCATGGCCCGAAGGTCTTCTCCTTCGAGGCTTGCGGGCGAGGCGATTGTGTATGATGCCGGCAAGGGCTGCTATGCTTTTGGCTTCGTCGAGCGGAGGGGGAGCAGGGTGAGGAAGTACGTAGTGCCTATGGCGATGTTCGCGGCCTTCGAGGCCGTGGCGGTCACGCTCTGGCTGACGAAGGGCAACCTCTTCTACCTCTTCAACTTCACCTACATCGGCGCGGCGGTCGCCCTCGGCGTCGGCCTTTTCATACAGGGGAACAGAAACGCACGCAGGGTCACGCAGCTCCTCGTGGGGCTCTACATGCTCGTGTACCTCGGCCTGATCTCGGGCGAGAACATGCAGATCGAGGGCTTCTGGTACTACCTGTTCACCGGCACCTTCGAGGCCGCGACCATCCACTATGCCGTGGCGAAGATCTTCGGCCCGCTGCTCTTCGGCCGCGGCTGGTGCGGGTACGCCTGCTGGACGGCCATGGTGCTCGACCTCCTTCCGTACAAGGTTTCGCGGGAGCCGAGAAGAAAGATCGGATGGATTCGCTACGTCACGTTCGCGGCGTCGCTCGCGTTCGTGGCCGCCCTGTTCCTGGCCCATGTGGGCAACATCGAGCGCATCATGTTCTGGGCCTTCGTCATCGGAAACGTCGCGTACTACGCCATCGGCATCGCGCTGGCCTACGCGTTCAAGGACAATCGGGCCTTCTGCAAGTACGTATGCCCCGTTACGGTGTTCCTGAAGCCGATGAGCTACTTCTCGCTCGTGCGCATCACCTGCGACCATGACAGGTGCGTCGAGTGCGGGAGGTGCCGGCGCGTCTGTCCCATGGACGTGGACATGCTCGACGACTCCCGCAGGCGCGAGAACGGTACCGAGTGCATCCTCTGCCTCGAGTGCGTGAGGAGCTGCCCGCGGAAGGCCCTGTAGTGCGGGCGCGACTACTGATGTGCGACTACTGTATGTAGATGATCTCGGTGGGCCTGAGGGCCGTGACCAGGCGAACGACCGCGTTGTAGAACAGGCACAGGCAGAAGACCCAGATGATGGTCTCGTCCGAGTTGGCGCATGAGGCGCAGAGCGCGGCCAACGCCAGGTTCGCCACGCCGTGCATGACGCTCAGGACCCAAGGAGACCCGAACAGCTTCGACTCTATGCCGCGTGCGATGGCGAGAAACCCGGTGAGCACGTTGTAGCCAACCAGGTACAGCGCGATCGCGAACTGGGGGCTGTCGATGACGGCGACCGCGAACACTCCGACGTCGATGGCGATTATGGCTATGAACAGCAGCGACAAGCCGCCCGTCATGTGGCGTGCCATCCTGATGTAATACACCAGCTTTCTCAATCCGTACGTCACGAGCACAATGCTCAAAACGGATGCCACGGCAAGAAGGCCGCGTTGCGGCTCCAGCAGCAGGACGACGCCGCAGGCGATCATCAACAGGCTGAGGGCTAGACTCGCGATGCGTTGCAGCTTAGTCACGGCCACCACCCCTTTTCAGGTATCCGATGAGGGGCAGGAAGTCCTCTATTCCCGCAAAGCCCTTGCCGTCGTAGTCGATCGAGCGTCCGGCAAGTGGATTGCCGGAGGACCAGATGCGGTTCACCACCATTCCCTTTTGGGCCAGCGCCGCCAGAATGAACTTGCCTAGGTAGGTGTCGTCCTTGGAGTCGGCGTCGGCATCCAGGTACTCCTGCACGTGCGTGTCCAGATCGAAGTGGTCGACGGCGCGACCGGAAAGTCGCTTTCCGAATGCGAGCCAATCCTCGATGGCATTCTCCGCGCTCTGGCGCCTCTCCAGGATCTCGCGTATGTCATGCTCGTAGGGCGCCACCGCGGCAGTGTCGTAGGTATCCAACCGGAACGGGCCGCTTTTCCCGCGCAGGCACTTCATGGCGTATACCATCTGACAGAAGGCCTGGTAATACTCGGTGGGGTTGTCCTTCAGCACCACTTCGTAGTCATTCCACGCGGGTGCGTAGCGATACCGCATGAAGCTGTGGTCGGGAAGGTGGCCCGCCCGACCATGGCCCAGGTTCATGATGGTGTTCTCGTTGGGCTGGAAGATCGTGTTCGTATACAGGCCCTTGTCGAAGTCGTCGGGTACCGCCGGGTTGTGCCCGAACTTGACGGGCCGTTCGGCAAGGGAGCCGTCTTCGGTGGGAACCAGCTCGACGAAGAAGCGACTCGTGTTGTTTATGACAAGCGACGGCGTTCCGGCGAAGTAGCGGTGCGCCCAGGTGTCTGCCAGAACGTGCATGGCCAGGCCGACCGCCTGCAGGCTCTTACCCTGGGCGAGGTTTACCGTGTCTGCCAGAAGGTCCCCGTTCGGGCCACAGATCAGGCGGTACTTATCGCGGTAATTCCTGTTTCCCCTTCCTACCTCCGCGTGCAGATTGGCGGGCAAAAAGTGGAACGAGGCCCAGATGCGCGTGATGTCCGCAAGTCCTATGGGGTCGGTTCGGGCAGACGCCATCTCCACGGGGAGCTGTGTTGTGGCCGCAGACTGGGGGCC
>JAGAWD010000495.1 GCA_017941585.1 Olsenella sp.
GATGAGGCGCACGGCCGTGGTCTTGGCGTTGATGACGCCGATGGCCATCTCGTCGGCGATGATGCCGGCGATCGTCTCTACGGAAGTGTCTCCCGGCACGGCGATCATGTCGAGGCCGACGGAGCAGACGCAGGTCATGGCCTCGAGCTTCTCGAGGGAGAGCGCGCCGTCGGTGGCCGCGCGGATCATGCCGGCGTCCTCCGAGACGGGGATGAATGCGCCGGAGAGGCCGCCCACGCTCGAGCTGGCCATGACGCCGCCCTTCTTCACGCAGTCGTTGAGAAGCGCGAGCGCGCAGGTCGTGCCGGGGCCGCCGCACTCGCCGACGCCGATGATCTCGAGAATCTTGGCGACGGAGTCGCCGGCGGCGGGCGTCGGGGCGAGCGAGAGGTCGACGATGCCCTTCTCGGCGCCAAGGCGGCGTGCCGCCTCGCGGCTCATGAGCTCGCCCGCGCGCGTGATCTTGAAGGCGGTCTGCTTGATCTTCTCCGCGACCTCCATGAGGTCGGCGTCTTGGGGCAGCTCCTCGAGCGCCGCGGCCATGACGCCGGGGCCGGAGACGCCCACGTTGATGACGGCGTCCGCCTCGCCCGAGCCGTGGATTGCGCCCGCCATGAACGGCGAGTCCTCCACCATGTTGGCGAAGACGACGAGCTTGGCCGCGCCGTAGCAGTCGATGTCCTGCGTGAGCTTGGCCGCCTCGATGATCTTTTCGGCCATGAGCAACACGGCGTCCATGTTGATGCCGGCGCGCAGGCTCGCGACGTTGACAGACGAGCAGACGCGCTCGGTGGTTGCGAGCGCGGCGGGGATGGAGTTGATGAGGCGTCGGTCGGTGGAGCCCATGCCCTTCTGAACGAGTGTCGAGAAGCCGCCCATGAAGTCGATGCCGAGCGTCTCGGCGGCACGGTTCATGGCATGGGCGATGGGGGAGAGGTCCTCGTCGGCGCAGGCGGCGGCGATCTGGGCGACGGGCGTCACCGAGACGCGCTTGTTCGCTATGGGGATTCCGTACTCGCGCTCGAGCTCCTCCGCCGTGGGGACGAGCCTTTCCGCGGTCTTTGTAATGCGGTCGTAGACCTTGGTGCACATGCGGTCCATGTCCTCATCGGCGCAGCCGTAGAGCGAGATGCCCATGGTGATGGTCCGGAGGTCGAGGTTCTGCTGGGAGACCATGCTCAGGGTCTCGGCCACCTCTTCGGGGGTGATTGCCATGTCGTCCGTCCTTTGTGTGCGAGCGCCTTGGGCGCCGGTCGAAGTTCGTGCGTGCGCGTGGTGCGCTGGGCGCTGGGAAGCCTCGAGAGCTGTCGCGTGTGCCATTGCCGGGTGCGCACGTACAGCATTATGTACGAGTGGCGGTTATTTCCTGCGAACGGAGGGACTGTGACACGTTTTTTACCTGCCGTAGCCATCTGACCGTCGCAGACACCTAACCGCTGCAGCCAAGGGACCGGGGGTCTTTGCCGCACGGCGAGGGCAACGCGCGCCTCGAGGCGTTTGCCGAAATGGCGCTCCGGCACCGGTCTCGCCCGCACATCCGCATGCCATATGTTTTGAAGAGCCAAAACGTAGGGGCGAGGCAGCACAATCTCTCATTGACAAATATATGTAACTGTTCACATGTAAAATACCCCTGCATTTGCAGCATTTTTAGGCACTAATTCCGGCTAATACCGGCTTTTATAAAAACGAATCATGTAAACAATCATAGAAACGTTTACATGAAATAGTGAGGTTACGAATTCATTTCAGCAACGTTTTAACTGGGATTATTCCGTTCAAAACTGTTTTTCAACCGTTCACAGTTGAAGTCTGGAATTCCAGGGGCTCCAAATAGTAGAACTAAAAGTGTGCAAGCGGTGGCAAGTTGTTTTGTCACCACTTCGCCGACGAGCCTGGGCTTGGCGGGCGGTTCGGTCGTGGGTGCCTCCAACGGGCCCCCCGCGGTTGTTTCGCGAGCCTAGCCTGTGCGAGGCGGCGAAAAGGCAAGTATTTGTACAGGGGTATGAAGGGAGTTTTTGGCATGGGCAATCTTTCTAGGCGCGATTTCCTCAAGCTTTCGGGTGTCACCGGTGCCGGCCTGGGTGCTTCCGCACTTCTCGCCGCCTGCGGTGGCAACTCAGGTGGGTCCAGCTCGGGTGGCGCTGCATCTGACGGCAAGGTGAAGATCGGCATCTCCATCTGGAGCTCGACCGACGCACTCGGTTCCCTGTCCGTTGACATCTGCAAGAAGGCCGCCAAGGTCCTCGGCGTCGAGACGACAACCGTCGACCAGGGCCACGTCTCCGAGCAGGTAACGGCTTCCGCCGAGACCCTCGCTGCCGCCGGCTGCAACGGCATCATCATCTGCAACTCCGCAGACTCCGAGATGACCTCCGTCATCAACACCTGCAACCAGAACGAGATGTACGTCACTCAGTTCTATCGCATCATTTCCGAGAAGGCCTCCCCGGACGTCTACGACGTCGCCAAGAACTCCAAGTTCTACGTCGGCGCCGTTCACGAGGACGAGGTCCTCAACGGCAAGACCCTCATGGGCCTTCTCCTCGAGAAGGGCGGCCCCAACAAGACGGGCGCCCGTCACATCTGCCTCGAGGGCTGGACTGTCGGCGACGCAACGTTCCAGCTCCGCTGGGAGGGCTACAAGGCTGGTCTCGACGAGTGGAACGCCGCTCACCCCAGCGACCAGGCGACCATGACCGAGCCGGTCTACGCCAACACCTCCTCCGCCGAGGGCGCTAAGGTCACCGAGCAGTTCGTCAACACCTATCCCGACATGGACGCCCTCATCGTTGCTGGTGGCGGCGGCGACCCGCTGGTTGGCTCCATCGGCCAGCTCAAGAACATGGGCAAGACCGGCCAGATCTCCGTCGTCTCCACGGACTTCCTGCCCGACCTCGCCGAGCAGCTCAAGAGCGGCGGCATGTTCGCCGAGTCCGGCGGCCACTTCTGCGACCCGCTCTACGCCTTCATCCTCACCTACCAGGCCTGCACCGGCAAGCTCAAGGTCGAGTCTGGCAGCTTCGGCAAGGAGATCAAGTTCCCCTACGTCTACGTCTCCAGCTCTGAGGAGTACGCCGAGTACGAGAAGTACTTCGTCAACGACGCTCCGTACAACGACGACGAGATCAAGGGCCTCGCTGAGGACGACTTCGACAAGCTCAGCAAGGCTGCCGAGGCGCTCTCCATCGAGGACGTCAAGAAGCGTCACGCGTAGGGCCTCTCGAATAACTGCCCTTAAGTAGTGCTCAACCGAATTGGAGGGTGCCTGGGACTTTCGGGCCCCTCCAATTCTTATTGAGAAAGAACGTTAACGGAAGGAGCGATGCATGCAATCGTTTCTCAAGAAGGCCAGGCAGAGCCAGTGGTACGGCGTCGGCCTTCTCGCACTCATCGCCGTCGTGATCTGGGCGGTGTTCAAGATCGGTGCACCGGCCACCTTCGGTGCTCCCGACAAGCTTCTGTCGTACCTGCAGACCGCACTCATCTATGCCATCGGTGGCTGCGGAATGTACTTCATCTGCGTCATGGGCCTCTTCGACTTCTCGATTGGCTCGATCCTGATCGTCGCCGAGCTTTCGGCCATCGCGCTTATTCCGCAGCTTGGATGGATCTCGGTCATCGTTGTTCCCATCCTCGTGGGCGTCGTCCTTGGTCTCTGCAACGGCATCGCCTACATCAAGATGCACATCCCCTCAATCATCGTCACGACCGGCCTCTCGCTCATCTATGAGAGCTTCTCGGTCTGGATCGCGGACGTCAACGGCACCCGTCTTGATGATGCCTACAAGCTCTTCGGCTCCTACCCCTGGAATCTCATCGTCGCTCTGGCGGCGTTCGCCCTGTGCTACTTCATCCTCAACTACACGAAGATCGGCACCTACACCAACGCCATCGGCGCAAACGAGCTCGTCGCCAAGAACATGGGCGTGAACGTTGACAAGTACAAGGCCATCGCCTTCACCCTCTGTGGCACGTTCATGGGCATCATGTCGATCCTCTACCTCGGCTACGGTACCGCCCAGACGCCGCAGACCGGCATGCTCTCCCAGGCACTCAACTTCCCGCCCCTGATGGGCACCTTCTTCGGTCTGGCCTTCAAGAAGTACGGCCACCCCGTCGTATCGATTCTTATCGGCGAGTACATCGTCGCAATGATCTTCGCCGGCTTCGTTGCCCTCGGCATGCCGACCACGGTCAACAACATCGTCACCGGCGCGACGCTGCTCGCCATCGTCACGCTTACCACCAAGCGTCGCAACGGCGCCGTCGTCAAGTAAGGGAGGGGAGAGAAAATGGCAAAGGAAATCATGCTTCACGCCGTGGGCATCGACAAGCAGTTTGGTCCCACGCACGCCGTAGACCACGTCTCCCTCGACTTCTACAAGGGCGAGATTCACGCTCTCATCGGCGAGAACGGTTCCGGCAAGTCTACGTTTACCAACATGCTCACCGGCATCATCCCCATCGGGGAGGGCACCTTCGAGCTCGACGGCGAGCAGATCGCTCCCAAGAACCAGGTTGACGCCAACCACCACGGTGCGGCCGTTATCGTTCAGGAGCAGGGCACCCTTGACGGTCTCACCGTTGCAGAGAACATGTTCCTGGGCGACGAGGACCAGTTCATCACCGGTGGCATCAAGAACACCGGTGCCATGGTGAGGAAGGCTCAGGAGCTGCTTGACAGCTATGGCCTCGACTACATCAAGGCGACCGACCCCATCGAGAACTACAACTTCGAGGATCGAAAGCTCGTCGAGATCGTCAAGTCCACGTGGTTTGCGCCTAAGGTCCTCGTCGTCGACGAGACCACCACGGCCCTCTCCCAAAACGGTCGCGCCGAGCTCTTCAACGTCATGAACAAGGTCCGCGAGGACGGTCGCACGGTCATCTTCATCAGCCACGACATGGCAGAGGTCCTCTCGATGTCCGACACCATCTCGATTCTGCGCGACGGTGAGTTCATCAAGACCGTCTCCGCCGACGAGGTCGACGAGGAGCAGCTCAAGACCCTCATGGTCGGACGTCAGATGTCCGAGCACTACTACCGCGAGGATTATGAGGGCTCCCTTGCCTCCGACGTCGCCATCTCGATGAAGAACGTCTCCGTCCCCGGCGAGCTCGAGGACGTCTCGCTCGAGCTTCACAAGGGCGAGATTCTCGGCATCGGCGGCCTCTCGGAGTGCGGTATGCATGAGGTGGGAAAGGCTCTCTTCGGTGCCTCCTACGATCGCACCGGCGAGGTCACTCTCTCCGACGGCACGCCGATCAACGACATCAACACGGCCATCAACCACTCGATCGCCTACGCGTCCAAGGACCGCGACAACGAGTCGCTCCTGATCGCCGACACCATCCAGGACAACATCACGCTGCCGTCGCTGCGCAAGATGGGCCTGCCCCTCTCCAAGAGGAAGCAGAAGGACTTCGCCAACGAGCATGCGAAGCAGATGTCGGTCAAGATGGTCAACGTCGACCAGTTCGTATCCGCCCTCTCCGGCGGCAACAAGCAGAAGGTCGTCCTCGCCCGCTGGGTCGGTGCCGAGTCTGAGATCCTTCTGCTCGACTCCCCGACGCGCGGCATCGACATCAAGGTCAAGGCCGACATCTATGCCCTCATGGACAAGATGCGCAAGGAGGGCAAGGCTATTCTCGTCATCTCCGAGGAGATCATGGAGCTCATCGGTATGTGCGACCGCATCCTTGTCATGAAGGATCACAAGATCAACGGTGAGCTCGAGCGCTCCAAGGAGCTTACTGAGCAAGACCTCATCGCTCTGATGGTTTAGGAGGCGAACCAAATGTCTGAAACCAACAACTCCACCGCGGTGGCCACCACCGAAGAGGAGGCAAAGGGCGGCCTGCTCAGCAAGATCAACATCCGCTCCATCCTGCCTGTCATCGGCTTTGTCCTGATTCTCGCGTTCTTTGCCGTTGCCACGGGCGACAGGATCGTCCAGCCGAAGAATCTGAACCTGATTCTCAACTCGACCTACGTCCTTATGATTTCGTCCATCGGCGTCTTCATGATTATGTCGATGGGATCGCTCGACTTCTCGCAGGGCTCCATGGTCGGCCTGTGCTGCATCGTGGTGTGCATCCTATCGCACATTAACCCCGTTCTGGCGATTTTGGGTGGCATCGCGACGGGCGCGGTCATCGGCGCGATCAACGCCTACTTCCACGTCCGCAGGCAGATCGCCTCGTTCATCGTTACGATCTGCATGATGTTCCTCCTACGCGGCGTCGTCGCCTTCCTCACGACCGACGCGCCGGCCAAGGGCGCGGGCTATCTGCAGGCTGACCTCAACAACCCGACGCTGCTGCTCACCATCACCATCGCGTGCCTCGTGATCTTCTATCTGATCTTCACCTTCACGCCGCTGGGAAGCAACCTCAAGGCCATCGGCGCCGGCCAGACCGCCGCTCGTTTCGCGGGCATCAAGGTCCAGAAGACCAAGACCCTTGTCTACATCGCGGCAGGCGCCATCACCGGCTTCGCAGCCTTCGTGCTCGCCATTCGCAACGGTTCGGTCACCGCTACCGGCGGCAACATGATGGAGACCCAGATCATGCTCGCCCTCGTCCTCGGCGGCCTGCCCATCTCCGGTGGTGCCAAGGTTCGCTTCTCCAACATCGTCGTCGGCGTCCTGACCTACTGCATCCTCGATCGCGGCCTTTCCATGATGGGCTTCGAGGCTGCGCCCAAGCAACTCATCATGGGCGTCGTGTTCCTGATCTTCCTCGCCATCTTCTCCGACCGCGAGGGCAACCAGGTCATCAAGTAGCGTTCTCCGCTCCCTCTTGGGGCCGCCTTCGGGCGGCCCTTCCCCTGGGACATCAGTTCCTCTATGTAAGGAGGCTTTGCAAACATGCTAGACATCAAGCAGTACAAGTTTTGGTTCTGCCCTTGCACCCAGGACCTCTATGGTGACGAGGTTCTCGAGCACGTTCACCAGCATGCCGTCGAGGTTGCCGAGGCTCTGAACGCCTCCGATCTTGTGCCCTACGAGGTCGTCGTGAAGCCCAACCTGCTCACGAGCGACGTCATCCAGGCCACGTTCAACGAGGCAAACATGGATCCCGAGTGTGCCGGCATCATCACCTGGGCCCACACCTTCTCGCCCTCCAAGTCCTACATCCACGGTCTTCAGGACCTTCGCAAGCCGCTGTGCCAGTTCGCGACGCAGTACAACGAGGAGATCCCCTACGACACCATCGACATGGACTTCATGAACGAGAACCAGGCCGCCCACGGCGAGCGCGAGCTTGGGCACATCTTCGCCCGCATGCGCTGGAACCACAAGGTCGTGTTCGGCTACTGGAAGGACCCCGAGGCCCAGAAGGAGCTCGGCGAGTGGATGCGCGTCGCCGTTGGCGTGAACGAGAGCCGCAACATCCGCGTCTGCCGCTTTGCCGACACCATGCGCAACGTCGCCGTGACCGACGGTGACAAGGTCGAGGCCGAGGTCAAGTTTGGCTGGACCGTCGACGCCTGGCCCGTGAACGATCTCGTCCCCTACGTCGACGCCGTTACCGACGCCGAGATCAAGGCCCTCACCGACGAGTACTACGACACCTACGAGCTCGTCCTCGACGGTCGTGACCCGGAGGAGTTCCGTCGTCACGTCGAGGTCCAGGCCGCCCAGGAGATCGGCATCGAGCGCTTCCTCGAGGAGCACAACTACAACGCCTTCTCCGACCACTTCGGCGACCTCGGTGGCCTCAAGCAGCTGCCGTCCCTCGCCATCCAGCGCCTCATGCAGAAGGGCTACGGCTTTGGCCCCGAGGGCGACTGGAAGACCCCTGCCATGGTGCGCCTGATGAAGGTCATGACGGCCGGCATGAAGGACGCCAAGGGCTCTGCCCTCATGGAGGACTACACCTATAACCTGGTCAAGGGCAAGGAGGGCATCCTCGAGTCCCACATGAGCGAGGTCGATCCCTCTGTCGCCGACGGTCGTATCGCCATCCGTGCGACGCCGCTCTCCATGGGCGACCGCGAGGATCCCGCCCGTCTCATCTTCACCGGCAAGACCGGCCCCGCAATCGCCACCTCGCTGGTGGACCTTGGCGACCGCTTCCGTCTGATCATCCAGGACATCGACTGCAAGCCCGTCGAGAAGCCGATGCCGATGCTGCCGACCGGCACCGTGTTCTGGGAGCCGCGTCCCAACCTCAAGATTGGCACCACTGCCTGGATCTACGCGGGCGGCGCGCACCACACCGCCATGTCCTACGACCTTTCCGCCGACCAGATGGTCGACTGGGCCGAGAACATGGGCGTGGAGCCTGTCGTGATCGACGCCAACACCAACCTGCGTGACTTCCAGCGCGACCTCAGGCTCGGAGAGGTGTACTACCGCTAGTCTCGGGCGCGTCCGGCAAGGGCTCGTTTACATCCGGCCGCGCTCCGAGCGAGGGGCGCGGCCATTTTTTAGGAGCAAATCTTATGGCAAAGACCAAAGAGCAGATCATCCAGGAGATCGAGGAGGGCAAGACGACCCTCGGCATCGAGTATGGCTCGACGCGCATCAAGGCCGTCCTCGACGACTCCGACAACAACCCCATCGCGATCGGAACCTTCGACTGGGAGAACACCTTCGATGGCACCTACTGGACCTATGCCGAGAGCGAACTGCTGAACGGCATCCAGTCGGCGTATGCCTCCCTCAAGGCCGACGTCGCCGAGAAGTATGGCGTGACCCTCTCGAAGCTCGGTGCCATGGGCATCTCCGCCATGATGCACGGCTACCTCCCCCTCGACGCTGAGGGCAACCTCCTGGTGCCGTTCCGTACCTGGCGAAACACCACTACGACGCAGGCCGCCCGCGAGCTCTCCGACCTCTTCCAGTTCCACATCCCCGAGCGCTGGAGCGTCTCCCACATCTACCAGGCCGTGCTGAACGGCGAGGAGCACGTCTCCAAGATCGACTTTTTCACGACGCTTGCGGGCTATGCCCACTGGAAGCTGACGGGGGAGAAGGTGCTTTCCGTCGGCGACGCCTCGGGCATGTTCCCGATCGACTCCGAGACGAAGGGCTACGACGCGAAGATGCTCGAGAAGTTCGACGCGCTCGTGGCCGAGAAGGGCGTGGCGTGGAAGGTCGAGGACCTTCTGCCCAAGGTGCTCGTTGCCGGCGAGGTCGCGGGTACGCTCACGGCTGACGGCGCGGCTCTTCTCGACCCCGCGGGAGATCTCGAGCCGGGCTGCCCGCTCTGCCCGCCCGAGGGAGACGCCGGCACCGGCATGATCGCCACGAACTCAGTCGCCCAGCGCACGGGCAACGTCTCTGCCGGTACGTCGGTCTTCTCGATGGTCGTCCTCGAGCACGCGCTCAAGGACTCCACCATCCCTGAGATCGACCTCGTGACCACGCCGGTCGGCGACCCCGTGGCCATGGTCCACTGCAACAACTGCACCTCCGACATCAACGACTGGGTCGATCTTCTCGCCGACTACAGCCGTGCCATGGGGCAGCCCGTCGACAAGGGCGACATCTACACGACCCTCTTCAACGAGGCTCTCACGGGCGACAAGGACGCCGGCGGCCTCGTGTCGCTGCCGTTCATCTCTGGCGAGACGGTCATGGGCGTGCAGACGGGCTACCCGCTCTTCGTGCGCAGGCAGAACGCCAACTTCACCATCGCGAACTTCATGCGCATGAACATCATGGCGGCCTTCGGCGCGCTTGCCGCGGGCAACGAGGCCCTGAGGGACCAGGACGTCAAGATCGACAAGCTCTACGGCCACGGCGGCATCTTCAAGACCCCCAAGGTCGCACAGAGCCTGCTCGCCGCGGCGCTCGACGCGCCCGTCACCGTCATGGCGACGGCGGGCGAGGGCGGCGCCTGGGGTCAGGCCGTCGCCGCGTCGTACATGCTGAACAAGGCTGAGGGCGAGTCGCTTGCCGACTTCCTGAACGACAAGGTCTTCGCGGGCATGGAGGGCGTCACGCTCGAGCCCGACGCCGCCGACGTCGAGGGCTACAAGGCCTTCCTCGCATCCTTCAAGCAGGCCAACGAGGCCGAGAAGGCAGCCGAGAAGAGCTTCGCGTAGCACGGCGCCTATTCGTGTCTGCGCGTCCGCTGCCTGCCGCGGCATACTTGGCAGGCTGGCGCGCCCAACAAGACTTCCCCTTGCGGCAATGGGGCTGCGCCTCCCTGTTGCCGTACCCCTGACGGGGGCCGGAGACGGCCCCCGTTTTTTCGCTCGTGGCGCTCGCCGTGCCTCAATGTAAAACTCGGACTCATCGCAGTTTCTGGTGGACGACCACTGGCGCAAACCCCGTCGAGTGCGTCGTTCGCTGGAATGCTCCGGCGCAGAATGGCTTCGAGTGCGTCGTCTCCGGCGCAAAA
>JAGAWD010000045.1 GCA_017941585.1 Olsenella sp.
AGCGCCCTGCATCAAAGTTTGCCAGCACCTCGGCCCTGTCCTCGCTCTTGCCGTCCACCTCTGCCGCGCGGAGCCCGCGCTCCTCGAGCAGGTCGCGGAAGCGCTTGGCGGTGCTCACCAGCGGCAGGAACACGACCGTCCTCTTGCCCTCGCACGCGGCGGCCATCTCGTCCGCTATGGCGTCCAGGTACGGCCCCAGCGCGTCGCCCAGCTCGCCCGCGGCGTAGTCGCCCGACTGCGTCGAGACCGACGAGATGTCGATGTCGAGAGGTATCGTCTGCGCCTTGATCGGGCACAGGTAGCCGTCGCGCACGGCCTGCGCCAGCCCGTACTCGTAGGCCAGCGAGTCGAACACCTTCCCGAGGTCCTGCCTGTCGGCGCGGTCTGGCGTCGCGGTGACGCCCAGCACGTCCGCGTCGAAGTGGTCGAGTATCTTCCTGTACGACGCCGACGCGCTGTGGTGCGCCTCGTCCACGATCACGCAGTCGAAGCGGTCGGGCGCGAGCGCCTCCAGCCGCTGGTCGCGCATGAGAGTCTGCACGCTGCCCACGGTGACGGACTCCCACGTGCCCAGCGAGGACTCCTGCGCGCGCTCCACCGAGCACGCGAGCCCCGTCGCGCTCGCTATCTTGTCCCTCGCCTGGTCGAGCAGCTCGCCGCGGTGCGCGAGCACGAGCGTGCGCCCCCCGTGGGACGCCACGCGCTCCGCGACCTTGGCGATGCAGATGGTCTTGCCCGTGCCCGTCGCCATGCAGAGGAGGGTCCGGCGCCTGCCGGACCCCCCCTCGCGGAAGATGGATTCGACCGCCTCGACCTGATATGGCCTAAGCTCCATCTTAGAAGCCACCGCCTCCCCACGTCTGCTGCTGCGGGGCGCCGCCCTCGGGCTTCAGGAACGACTCGACGTCGTTGTACTCGCGGCCGTTGTACGTGCGGTTCTTGACCTTTGCCCTGCCGGAGCGGCCGACGCTGTGCGGGAAAAGCGACAGGTCGAACTCGTCGCCGTCCTTCGTGTCGGGGTCGAGCAGCCCGACGCTCTTGAAGAACTGCGTGATGCGGAACAAGACCTTTTTGTTCAGCATCAGGTTGTAGAAGACGTCCACGACGGCGCCCGACTTGGGGTCGCTCATCGTCAGCGTCATCTTGGCCATCGCGCAGGGGCACATCTTGTCGCTCCCATTGAACCACCCGCGCTCGAACGACTTCACCGTGAAGTCGTACGTCCCCGGTTCGAGCAGGATGAACTCGGAGTCCACCGCCTTGACGCGGTCGTCCCAGCCCAGGGCCTCGCCCATGTCCTGATTTGCCATCTCTCTACCTTCTTTCTCTCTATGCCTTGTCGCCTTCGGCCTTGCTGTAGAACGGCGGCTCGACGCGAAGCGTCTCCACCTGCTTGAGGAAGGACGGCCACACGCTCACGAGCCACGCCGAGAAGTCGGCGGAGTACTCGGGCGCGGGGCACGCCTCGGGGAAGTAGCCCTTGGACGCCACCGCGGCGCGCAGCTCGGCGTCGGTGACGCCGTCCTTGCGCATGAGGTCGGCGAGCGCGGCCATGTGCTCGGGATAGGACTCGCGCGGGTCGGCCTCGGCCTTGGGCGGCGCCATCCGCGCGAGGTCCGCGTCCATCGAGTCGATGTGCCTGTCGACCTCCGTGGTTGGCGCAGGAGCGGCGTCCTCGGCCTTCGCGGGCGCGGAATCGCCCCTCAGGGCCTCGCCGCCCACGAGCAAAGACGCGATCCGCGCCGCGCTCGCGTCGTCGAGCGGCATCTCGTCGGGGAGCCCGAAGCGGTTCTTGGCGTCCCAGGCCGCGCTGTGCGTGGTCCTGATCACGCGGCCGCCGCCGCTCGCCTTGCCCTTGCCGCTCTTGTCGGTCGTGACGTACACCTTCCAGTCGAGGAAGAGCAGCATGTCGGCCCACGCCTTGACCATCGCGTTGACGCTCGCGTTCTTCCTGTCCACCAGGTTCAGCGTGAAAATGGTGTACGTGCTCTCGTCGGGGCGCGTGACGTTCCCGACGATGGAGTGGCCGAGCAGGATGACGCTCACGCCGCGCTCCGTCACCTCGGAGAGCAGGTCGAGTAGCTTCGCGAACTCCGCGGCGAGGACGGTGAATCCCTTCCCGAAGCCCGGCGTCTCGATGTTCTCCCAGCCGTTCTTCGCGACCACCTGGCGCCTGCACAGCTCCTCGGCCGCGTCGACGGTGTCGATCACGAGCGACGAGCACGGCACAGCGCCGCCGCGCACCTCGCGCACCTCGTCCAGCAGCATCTGCCAGCTCGTCGGGCGCGGGAAGCGCGCGACGGGGAGCTGGTTGGTGCCGCCCTCCACGTCGATGAAGACGGGGTTCGGCATCTGCGCCGCGAGCGTCGACTTGCCGATGCCCTCGGGGCCGTAGAAGACGGCCTTGACGGGGACGCTGCGCACCCCCATGTCCAGCTGGTACTTAGCCATTGGCTACCTCCTCGATCTCGATGATCGTCTTCAAGACGTTGCCGACGCGCTCGCGCCCGCCTTCCTCCACGCAGGACAGCCACCAGTAGCGCATCTGGCCGACCATCGTCTGCACGTACTCGCCCTTGGCGCTCGCGCCGCCCATCATGCCGCTGAACCAGCGACCACCGACCTTGCGCAGCTGCCTCATGGTCATGCGCATGAGGCGCTCCGACAGCTCCCTCCAGTCAGGCTCCATCAGAACTCGCCCCCTCCCCATGCGGGGATGGCCTCGCCCCTCGGGTCGGGCGCGGGCGTCTCCTCCATGTCCTGGCCGACGATGCGGCCGTCCTCGATGACCACGGTGCACGTGTCGTCGGTCGCGACGCGCGTGCCGATGACCTGCAGCCCCTCGCCCTCGCACCACGCGGCGAACTCCGCGAGCTGCTCGTGGTCGAGCTGCTCCAGCTTGTCGACCAGCACGAAGCCGCACTCGGGCTTGGTCGCGCGCACGATCGCGGTCGCGACCCTCAGCTGCTCCGCGCCGCTCATGTCGCTCCAGACCTGCCCCCTGTAGGTCAGCGCGCCGTCCTCGATGGACAGCTCGGGGAGCGGCATGCCCGCGCGCTCGAGCAGCGCCATGCGCTCGCCGCGCAGCGCATCCAGCCTCTCGGACAGCCTGTCCGCCTCCTCGTCCATGGCCTTCGCGCCCGCCTCTGCCTCGGCCTTGCGCTGGTTGTCGCGCCACTTCTCGTTATCGGCCTCGGCCCCCGCGATGGCCCGCTCGATGGGCGCGGTGTCCACGTCCTCGAGCGCGTCCGCGTGTCGCTTGGCCTCCAGCAGCGCCTCCATCATGTTGTCGCGCTCCTCGATGGCCTGCTTGTACCTCAGGCGCTCCTCCTCGAGGCGCCCCTCCAGCTCGCCTATCTCGGCGTCGATGGCGTTGGCCCTGCGGTTCATCTCGTCCCTGCGCGCGCGCAGGAGCTCGACCTCGCCGCGGGCCGAGCCGTTCGCGGCGGTGGTCGCGAGCGCCGCCTGCAGGTCGGCCGTCAGGTCGGAGACGCTCACGGGGCCCTCCGGCGCGTCCTCGTGCCACGGCATGGCCTCGGCCGCCTTGGCCGCGCGGTCCGCGTCGCGGCGCACGTCCCTGCGCTGGTCGTAGGCCGCCTTGATGTCGCGGTCGATGCGGGCGAGCTCGGCGTCCACGCCCAGCGTCGCCAGCAGGTAGTCCGCGCGCTCCCTGTCGCTCGCGTTTAGGAAGCGCGGCAGGTCGAGCGCGAGCTGCCCCACGAACTCGTCCAAGAGCGCCTGACCCGCCCTCATGCCCTTCTCGTCGGTGACGTGGAGTGCGCCGTTCTTGCCCTTGCGCTCCACCACCAGCCCGTTCGAGAGCGAGACCTTCAGCTTCGCGGGCATGGCCGCGCCGTTGCGGTTGGGGTTCGCGGGCCTCATCTTGTTGCCGCCCAGCGCCCACGCGATCGCGTCGAGCACGCTGGTCTTGCCCTGCGCGTTGCGCCCGCCGATGACCGTGAGCCCGTCCTTGGTGGGCTCCAGCATGAGCGCGCGCACGCGCTTCACGTTCTCGAGCTCGAGCGCCGAGATCTTCACGTCCTCGCTCACTGCTCCCTCTCCTTCCTGCGCTGCCACGCGCGCCACACCGCGCGGGCCTCGCGTTCGTCCTCAAGGTTGAAAAAGTTCGCTATGAAGCGCCACGAATAGCCCTTTTTGCGCATCGCGGCCATCCGCTGCATGGTCTCCTCGGAGAACCTGCGGGCGTGCCGCGGCGTCGGGGCGCTCACAGCGCACCCACCGCCAGCGCGACCAGCCAGCATGTGAGCCGGCACGCCGCGACGAGCGCGGCGCCGAACGCGATCGGCTGCCACGTGATTTCCTCGAACATCTGCTA
>JAGAWD010000496.1 GCA_017941585.1 Olsenella sp.
CCTCTCGCCGGACGAGGCCCGCGAGGTGCTCATCGCCCGCCTCATCGCCTACAAGCAGTTCAGGAACGCCGCCTCCGCCCTCGGCGCCCGCATGGAGGCAGAGGGTCGTATGGAGGGCCGTGCCGCCGGGCCCGACCCGGAGTTTCTCGGTCTCATGCCCGACTACCTCGAGGGCATCACCCTGCACTCGCTCGCCGTCATCTGCGCCGACCTCGACAGCCGCCGCGAGAGCTTCCTGCTCGAGGCGGAGCACGTCGCGCCCAAGCGCCTGCCCATCGCCCTCACGGTTGCCTCGGTCGACCGCGTCACGCGAAACCACCCGCTCGTCAGCTTCACCGAGCTCCTCGACGGCGACCTCAGGCCGGAGACCGTCGTGGCGACCTTCCTGGCCATCCTCGAGCTCTGCAAGAGGGGGTCGGTCGTCCTCAGCCAGGCGGAGACCTTCGGCGAGATAGACGTCGCCCGCGTCGAGGGGGCGCCCGCCTTCGAGCTCGACAACTCTGACCTCACCAGCATAGAGGAGGACGTCTAGTGCTAGATCTGGGACATCTTGACAACGACACGCTCAAGGGCGTGCTCGAGTCGCTTCTGCTCGTCTCGTCGGACGCCGTCGCCGCGACGGACTTCGCCAAGGTCCTCGGCGTTGCGCCCGGCGAGGTGGCCTCCGCCCTCGCGGAGCTCTCGGCGGAGTACTCCGACGCCAACCGCGGCTTCCAGCTGCGCGAGGTGGCGGGTGGCTGGCGCCTCTTCACGCACCCCGCCTACCACGAGCAGGTCGAGAAGTACGTGCTCTCGTGGGACACCCGGCGCCTCTCGCAGGCGGCCCTCGAGACGCTCGCGGTCATCGCCTACCACCAGCCCGTCACCCGCGAGGGGGTGAAGGCCGTGCGCGGTGTGAACTCCGACGGCGTCATCTCGAGCCTCAAGGACAAGGGGCTCGTGCGCGAGGTTGGCCACGAGGGGGAGCGCAGCCGCGCCATCCTCTACGGCACTACCCAGCGCTTCCTCGAGAACTTCGGCCTCAAGAGCCTGCGCGACCTTCCCCCGCTGGAGGACTTCGCCCCCGACGAGGAGTCGAAGCAGTTCATACGCGAGCGCCTCTCGGGGCGCGCCATCTCCTCCACGCTCGAGGAGACGTCGGCCGACATCGACGACGAGCGCGAGCTTCTCGGCGACGACCTCGATGGGGACGACGGCTCTGGCGAGGCTGCCGCGGGCGAGGGGCCTGCGGGCGACGCCACCGCGGGCGAGGGAGCTTCCCCCGACGCCGTGGGCGGCATGCTCGCCGACGCCCTCGACGACGAGGACGACGATGACGACTACGGCCCCGACGAGGCCCGTGCGGTGAGCCACGTGGAGGAGCTGGCCGAGGACGAGAGTGACGAGGACGACGACGTGGATCCCGACGGCGATGACGACGTCGAAGGGGTGGACTAGCACGATGCCCGACGAGTCGCCACAGATCAGCTACACGATGCGCCTGCAGAAGTTCCTCGCGCGCGCCGGCGTCGCGAGTCGCAGGGGCTCCGAGAACCTCATGACCGCCGGAAGGGTGGCCGTGAACGGGGTCATCGTGACCGAGCTGGGAAGCAAGGTCGACCCCGAGCGAGACGTCGTGACCGTAGACGGCGTGGTCCACACGCTTGCCGACGGCCACGCCTACGTCATGCTCTACAAGCCGTCGGGCTACATAACCACCATGTCGGACCCTCAGGGCAGGCCCTGCGTCGCGAGCCTCGTGCCCACGGAGCGTTACCCGGGGCTCTTCCCGGTGGGGCGCCTCGACGGCGACACCACCGGCCTTCTCCTCTTCACCACGAACGGCGAGGTGGGAAACAGGATGCTGCATCCCTCGCGCCACGTATGGAAGCGCTACGTCGCCCTCGTGCGCGGCACCCCCACCGCGCGCCAGCTCGAGCGCCTGCGCGAGGGCGTGCCACTCGACGACGGAACCTCCGCGCCCGCCAAGGCCGCCCTTCTCGCCGAGGGCGACCCGCGCGCCGCCGCAGTCGCCGCCGAGGGCTGCCCCTACGGCCACGCCGTGGTCCAGCTCACCATCCACGAGGGGCGGAAGCACCAGGTAAAGCGCATGCTCAAGGCGGTGGGGCACGAGGTCGTCCGCCTGCACAGGGACTCCTTCGGCCCTCTCGGGCTCACGGGCCTCATGCCGGGGGAGTGGAGGCCGCTTACGGCCGACGAGCGCGCGGCCATCGAGGCGCTCGCCTCGCCGCGGGCAGAGCGCGACGGCGGGCCCCACGCGGGGTCGGCCCCAGACACGTACCATAAGGAGTCGAACCATGCCTAGCGATCGCCATCGCATACTCGTCATGCGCCACCCCGAGACCGTCGCGAACGTCGCGCACGTGCTCTCCGGTCGCACCGACGTCGACCTCACGCCCGAGGGGGAGCACCAGATGTTTCGCGCCATCGACGCGCTCGTCGCGTGGGCGCCGGACCGCATCTGGACCTCGCCGCTCTCGCGCTGCAAGGCCATAGGGGAGGAGGCGGCCGCCCGCCTGGGCATGGAGTGCGAGGTGAACGAGCGCCTCTCGGAGATAGAGTTCGGCTCCGTGCAGGGGATGACCGTGGCTCAGGTGCGCGAGCTCGAGTACGACTTCCCCTGGCAGCGCGACGCCTTCGGGGCGTCCGTCCCGGCGCCGGGGGCGGAGTCGTTCGAGGACGCCTACGGCCGCGCCTACGACCTTCTCGACGAGCTCTTTCCGCTTAGCGGCCGCACGGCCTGCATAACGCACGGCGGCTTCACGCGCGCGCTTCTCGGCGCCGTCTTCGAGACCCCGCTCACGACCTTCTGGAACGTGAGCCTTCCCAACGTGAGCTCCCAGGTCCTCACCTGCGACGGCGAGTGCTACAGCGTCGCGGCGCTCGGGCTCGCCCCCGAAGAGGTGGTGCGTCGCGCGAAGAACCCCGGGCTCATAGGCAACGACACGACCAAGAACATCTCCGAGGAGTGATTAGCACGTGATAGTAGCAATCGACGGGCCCGCGGGCTCCGGCAAGTCCACCGTGGCACATGCCGTGGCCAAGAGGCGCAACCTGACGTTCCTCGACACGGGGGCGATGTATCGCTCCGTCACGCTCGAGTGCCTGAGGAACGGCATCGACACCTCTGACGCGGAGGCGGTGGCCGACGTGGCGCGGAAGGTGAGCATCTCCTTCGGCAACGGGGGGTCGGGCCAGACGGTCCTTCTCGATGGGCTTGACGTCACCGAGGACATCCGCACGCCCAAGATCGACCGCAACGTCTCTGCCGTCGCGGCCGTGGGGGCCGTGCGCTCCGCCATGGTCGCGCTCCAGCGCCAGATGGCAGGGGACGGCGACGTCGTCGCCGAGGGGCGCGACATCGGGACCGTCGTGTTCCCCGAGGCCGAGGTCAAGGTCTTCCTCACGGCGAACGCCGAGGCGCGCGCACATCGCCGCGCCGTGCAGCGCGAGGGGAAGGACGCCGCCACCGACGCCTCGGCCAAGGCAGACGAGGCCGAGGAGCGCCAGATCCTCGA
>JAGAWD010000497.1 GCA_017941585.1 Olsenella sp.
CCTCGCCCTTCTTCTGCTGTCCGCAGGCGGCAAGGCCGAGGGCGGAAGCCGCACCGGCAAGCGTAAGGAAATTCCTTCTGGTTACGTTCATCGTTCCTCCTAAGGCGGATGACATATCCGCCACCTTCGAGCAGAAGCTCCGCTAACGATGCCGCGAACGAGACCCATCCCAGCTCGCGGCACTGGTTCGGCTACCCTTGACGAACTCCCCTGACCTTGCCCGATAACGCGTTCTTCTTGTCGCGACGGTCGCTCCCCCAGAAGCAGCAGGAGAGCATGCCGGGTCCAACGTGCGAGCCGATGGTCGGGCCAATCGTAGAGGGCAGGATCCTTATGTTGTCATTAAGGTCACACAGCATGGTACCAAGACGCATTCCGTCGTGCTCGCAATCCGCGTTTCCAATTGCGGCCACGGCGGGGTACTCGAGCTCCGAGCAGTTCTTTGCATAGTAGTCGACCATCTTCCGCATGGCCTTCTTGCGGCCGCGCGTGACACCGAGGATAGTGAGTGAGCCGTCGAGCTTGAAGGTAAGCAGCGGCTTGGCATCGATGGCCCCCGAAACGAGCGCCACCGACTTGGGAATGCGGCCACCGTGATGAAGCGTGTCGAGGCTGTCCACCATAAAGATGGTACGGACGTGATAGCGGGCGTTCTCCGCCCATCTCACGAAGTCCTCGGCAGAGACGCCCCTGTCACGCTGGCGAACGGCCTCCTCGATCAGGAGGTATTGAGCGGTCGATCCGACGAGGGAGTCGACCACGTAGATGGGAAGCTCGCGCCCGAGCTCCTCCCGCAGGCGACCGAGGGCCGTGACGGCCCCGTTGTACGCGCCAGATATGCCGCTCGAGAGCGTGATGAGAACGGTTGGCACGTCAAGCTCGGCGGCTTTGCGAAACGCCTCCTCGTAGACGAGTTGCGAGGGCTGCGATGTCATGGGCACCGCACCCCCTCGAACCTGCTCGTAGAAGTCATGGGCGCTTCTCGACTGGAAGAGGTCGTCGGTCCCCGACAGACCGCCATCAGGCTTGCCCGCCTCAGCGTAGGTGAAGGGCAGGTAGGAAATGTTGGCCCTCTCGATGTCCTGAATCGAGAAGTCGCAACAAGAGTCGGTCATTAGGTTGAACTTTGCGGGCATCAATCGCTCCACTCGCGCGGGAACATGACGGGTGCTATTGTACGGCTTAAGGAGACGAGGCTACGCCAAAGGAGACGAGATGTGCCCATTCATCAGGAAATCGACGGATGATGGCAACGCCGCAGACTCGGTCGAGGGCGCCCCGAGCGTCGCAGGAACAGGCGATGCGCGCAGCAGCTCCTCGCATGACGCCCAAGACGCAGCGGACGACAACATGTCCCTCGCCGCCGAAGACACCACGGGTGGCGAGGCGCCTAAACTCCGCAGGCTTCACCTTGTGTTCGCCGGTGAAGTGCAGGGCGTGGGCTTTCGCTGGACCTCCCAGCGCAGCGCCACGGACACAGGCTGTACGGGGTGGGTGAGAAACGAGCGCAACGGAACGGTGACCCTCGAGCTGCAAGGTACCGACAATCAGATCTCCGACTACTTCGGCGCCTTCACACGCTTCTACTCCCGCTACCCCATCAAGTATGTCATCGAGGAAAGGGAAGAGATGGATCCCGATCCCTGCGAACGGGAATTCTCGGTCCGCTTCTAGCACAAGTCGCCGGCAGGCGCTCGCGTTCGCCAAAGAGCAATTCCCAGACGGCCACTTTAACGGCAACTCAAATCGAAGGTGCGGCCTTGCGCGACATCCCTAGACGACCGACCAGTCGATGGGCTCGCATCCGGCCGCAGCCAAGGCATCGTTCGCGCGAGAGAATGGACGCGATCCGATAAAGGCGGGGAGGTCCGCCGTGGAGCGATTGGCGGAGAGCGGCGAGGGATGCGTCGAGGCGAGCACGCGAACGTTGGGAAGCCCATGGGAGGGTACTGACTCGATGGTCGAGACGGCCTGCTTCCCCCAGGCGAGGACAACGACCGGACGCCCCAGTCGGAAGATTGCGTCGAGCACCTGGGAAGTGATGCTCTGCCAGCCGAGTTTGGCATGGCCGTTCGCCTTGTGAGGCGGAACGGTCAGCACGGTGTTGAGCAGAAGCACGCCCTGCCTGGCCCATGGGGTAAGGTCGCCCGAGGCGGCATGGTGTCCGATGTCAGACTCGAGCTCCTTTAGGATGTTCCTGAGCGAGGGAGGAAGGCGCACTCCCTCCCGCACGGAGAATGCGAGGCCCATGGCCTGCCCGGGTTCATGGTAGGGATCCTGACCGATGATGACCACCCGTGCGTCATGCGGGGACGTCTCCCGTAGAGCGTTGTACACGTCCTCGCGCGGCGGATAGAATGCCATGCCCTCGGCAAGCTCGGGCAGGGTCTCAATGTGCTCCATGAGAGAGACGGTCTCCTCGGAAAGGATGGAGAGCCACTCCGGCAGGCAGCCGCCGGAGTCGCGCTCCGCCAGCGCGACTCCCCTCCTCTCCCCCTGCACACGCGGCCCGATGGGGTGAGGCGCGCGTGGGTCTTCGGTCACCATGCTACGCCACGCCATACCAGGCAATGCCCTCGGCCCGCCAACCGACTCTGACGAGCTCGTCGTTCTCGTACTTGCTCGTTGTGTAGTTATGGGTGCCGACCGCGGCGTAGGGGTTGTACTGACGGTAGAGTGGCACCCCTCCCTCGTCTGCAGAGAGCCAGCCCACGCCCTCGTAGCTCCAGCCCACGCTGACAAGGTGGTCGCGCTCCTCTACGCTCATGGTGTAGTGGTGATCGCCCGCATAGGAATTGTAGAGGCGATAGACGGGAGCGCCATCCTCCTCGGGGGCAGTCCACCCTATGCCCTCATACCACCATCCGACGCTGTTGATCGCCTGGGCCTCGTCTGCGCTCGCCGTGTAGAAGTGCTCGCCCGAGTAGGGGTTGTACATGCGGTACATGCTGCCGGGTTCCACGTCCCTCGGAATCTCGACGATGTGGGAAATCAACCCGGCGCCAAAGTCGAAGTCGATGTCCACGTCGCCATTGATGCCCCTCACCCTGCCGCGGGAGGTCGCCTGCCAGAGGTCGAAGGGGCCATCGTAGGTGTACATGTACTTGGGCGGATTGGACTCGGGGTGGGCCCACTCCGCAAGCCAGAACGTCCACTGATCGAAGCAGGGGTCGGTAAGGTAGTTGCTCCGCCAGGTAAGGTTGGCGTATATGCCCGGCGTGTACCCCGCAGCCTCGACCTTGTTACAGAATGCCTTCGCCATCTGGGCGAAGAGCCCGGCGTTCGCCGGGTCGGCCATGCTGGGAGCCTCCATGTCGAAGTAGACCGGATACGAGAGGGAGTAGCCCTCCAGGGCAGAGATTACGGCATCGGCCTCCGCCTCGGCCTCGGCAACGCTTTTGGCCTCGGTGAAGCAGTACGCGCCGTAGGGGATGCCGAGACGCTCACACTCGCTCGCGTTCACGTCCCAGGTCGGGTCGAGGTCGACCCCACTGTTCTTCCCCTCTCCTTCATTTTTGTGAAAGACGCGCAGGATGGCAAAGGAGATGCCGTCATCCCTCACGGCCTCCCAGTCAATCTCGTGGTCGTACCAGCTGACGTCGATGCCCTTGGCCCACGCGCCCTCGATCGGGGTCACCCCGTCAGCACTCACCCAGTAGGAGCCGTTCCACGAGAAGGGTTCGGCGGCCATGGCGTGGTCAGGCTGAACGCACGCCATCGCAAGAAGCGCCGCGCCCACCAGCAGGGCGGAGACGAGTCGACGGATCTTCATGGGCATCCCCTCTCTCAAGGCCTGAAGGCATACGAAAAAGGCCAGGGGACACGCCCCTGGCCTCTTCATTTATGGTGGCGGGGAAGGGAATCGAACCCCTGACACGGGGATTTTCAGAAAAATACGTTGAACCATTCTTGTGCCTTTTACTGCACATATTCAAAATACCTACTTCTGAACATCCCCTAAAATCCCTAAATATCCCCAAACATCCCGCCAAAAATACAGGGCGTTACTGAGGTCATTTTTTCATAAACCGGGCGACGACGCAATGTGTGCTATTTGTGTAGGGTTAACCCTATAACACTATTTTTAATGGGGTTAACCCTACAATACCAGATGTCGATAAACACCGCGAGAAGGAGTCAGGTATGACACATGATGAAAGTCAGGTTCTCACCAAGGTCGTCTATTTCGTCGAGACCGGTACCGTCTACCCCGATGGCGTTCGAAACGGCAAAAGCCAGGGCTTCGAGACCGAGGCGGCGGCACGCAAGTTCATGGTCGAGATGACGCCCGTGCGAGATCGCTTCGAAAGCGAGCGCAGAAAGGCAAGCGGCCGCGGCGCAAGCACGTGCTTCGCCAGGCTCACCAAGGGCGTTTTCGAGCTGGACGAAGAGGGCGAGACGGCCGGCTGCGTGGATCAGACCGAGATCGAGCTGATTGAGTATGGAATCGAGGACTACAGGCGCGACAAGGCCAAGAGGGCTCAGTCAAGGTACCGTCGCGAGCACGTGACACAGGTCATGGTGAAGTTCTACCCTGGTGATGCGGACCTCCTCGCCTGGCTCGACGCGCAGGGCGCCCGGGCGACATACATAAAACGGCTCATCCGCGAGGACATGGAGCGTCGCCAGGGCTAGACCAACGTTCCAGGTTCAAGACAATCTTACAAATAGGCTTAGCCGCCCCACCCTGGTGGGGCGGCTTCTCTTTGGCGACACCCTCCCATTGCGTCTTTGCACGTTTGCATGCGCGTGCAAATGCGCGCTTGAGCGCGAGAAGCCGACGCAACAGGCGGCCAGGCGGATCGGACGGGTCCGCGCCGGAGCCCCCGCGCCGTCGAAAACGGGGTTTCCGACACCGCTCTCGCCCCCGGCGCTCCACGTGCGCCCTCCGGGCCCGCGCGTCCCGCTCCGTGGCCGTGGGTGGGGCCACTCCCGCGGGCCGCGCGCTGTCGCACGCGAAAGGGCCGCCCGGGCGCGGGCGCCCGGGCCTCCTCCTCCTTGCCCCGCGCCCTCGCGCGGGGCCGGCGTCGGAGACGCCTTGCACGCTTGCGCGATTGCAGACCCGTGCATTTGCAAGTTTGCACGTTTGCAAACCCACGCATTTGCAACTTTGCGTGAATGCACGTTTGCATGCGCGTGCAAATGCGCGCTTGCATGCATGCAACTGTAAATGCCCCCTCACCATGGCACGCTAGCACAGGGAGCAAGCACCTCTTCCCGCTCCCTGACGTCACCGCCCCGCCCCGCCCGGCCGCGCCACGCCCGCAAGGGCGCCGGACGGGGTGGGACGGTGACTTGCTGCGCCCATGGTGAGGGGGGCAAAGGGCTCCCACGTAAGAAGGAGGTAATCATGGGCACGAGGATTAATCAGGTTGAGGAGGAGACGAGGGCGGACGCCATGCGCATCGCGGGCGAGTACCTGCAACACCGTGGATGCACGGTCGACCAGAACGACGAGAGCGACGCGCACGACCTCGTCGCACGTGACGAGGGGACCATCGTGCTCGTGAGCGTCTTCGCCGAGCGCAGCGCGAGCCGTGAGCTCCCCATGCCCCAGCTCGACCTCGACAGGCAGGCGCTCGAGACGATGCGCCGCGACGCGCTGCGCTACGCCGCAGACCACGCCGACGCCCATGGCGTCCGCACCGACGCAATCTCAATCGTGCTCAACGAAACGGCGCAGGTCGCGAAGCTCCGCCACCTCGTCGGCACGTTCAGCTGGGAAGAGGAGGAGTAGCGTCGGCGCCACGCGATAAAGAGCGTTGAGTTTTGTGGCGTCTGTGTGGAGACACAGGCGCCACAATTTCTAGCGCCACGGCCGCAGCCAAGCCCTCCCGCGGCCGCTCCCCGTCGGCGTCAGGCACACCTAACGACGCCTCCGGGGAGAAGGACCGTCCCACATTGTGTCCAGGGCTGGAAAGCCACCCCCAACGTGGGAACATACCGTGCAGAGGACGCAAGAGGCGCATTTGGCTAGCCAAATGCCGCCCGGGATGGATCCCGGGCGCTCGTGGGGCTCTGCCCCACACCCTGGCAGGGGTGAATCCGAGGACCGTTGCAAATGCACGCGCGTGCATTTGCAACTTTGCATGCTTGCACGTTTGCACGTTTGCAACCTTGCAGACTTGCATGCAGAGACATGGAGGGAGGGCGACATGGGGCGCGTGAACCGGAGGGGCGAGCAGGTCGTCCAGCTGAACGTCCGCCTTCCCAAGCCCGCAGCCGACGAGATCAGGGCCGCAGCGGCCGACGCAGGCATGCGACTCTCCGCGTTCGTGTCCGAGAGGTGCCTCGGAGAGGGGCAGGGGCCCACGACCGGAGACCTCCGCAGGGCCCTCGGGGAGCTGAGCCGATGCGTCACCGAGCTCTCGGAGGTCCGGAAGGCGCTGGGATCCGCATGCGACCAAGCCGGCGAGAACGAGCACGCAAACGCGCAAATGCACGGGTTTGCAAATGCAAAAGCGGACAAACGCGCAGACGTGCATTTGCAAACAGATGCAAATGCACGCGCACGCAAAGACGCAAGTTTGCAAACGTGCAAACGTGCATTCGCGCAAGGTTGCAAGCACGCAACCGTGCAAATGCACGGGTTTGCAAACGTGCAAGGTTGCAAATGCGTGGGTTTGCAAACGTGCAAGGTTGCAAACGTGCAATTGCAAGAAGAGACAAATGCAGACGGGAACAAGTTTGCAAGCGTGCAGACGTGCAAATGCACGCGCATGCAAACATGCAAAGCTGCAAACATGCAAACGTGCAAATGTTCGGACATGCAAACGTGCATGGGCGGGCTCGCCACCCTGGCGGAGAGGGCCTCGGACGCCATAGAGCGCATCACGGACGCGCTCGTGGGAGACAGGTAGCGCCATGGCCATGCTCAAGACGATCTCCCAGGGGCACAGGACGGCGGACGGGGCGCTCAGGCAGGACGTCTCGGGCCACACCGGGTCCACCAAGGACCTGGACGACTACCTCTATCTCGGGCCAAAGTCCGGGCGGACGGCCGCGATCGAGGGCTACCTGGAGCACGGGCACGGGATGAATCACAGGCCGCTCGCCTTCGGCAAGACGCCCGAGCTGCGCCACGAGGGCGAGCACGGGTGGAGCCGGGAGATGGACAGGACGAGGAAGGCCTGGGACAAGGACTTCGACCGCACGTACTACCACTTCACCATCTCGGCCGACCCCGAGGACCACGTGGGGCCCGAGGAGCTGAGGGACGTGGGGCTCGAGTGGGTGAGAAGGGCGCTTCCCGGCACCCAGGCCGTCGTGAGCGTCCACGCCGACAACGCCGGCGGCATCATGCACGCCCACATCGTGGTCAACTCCGTCTACCCCGACACGGGCCGCAAGATCCACAGGAGCAACGCGGACGTCGAGCGCGAGGCCGACATATGCCAGGACATCTGCCGGGAGCACGGCCTGGGGACGCTGCCGTACCTCAGGGACCTCAGGAGGCGCGCCAGGGAGGCGGGCCGCGCCTCGATCTCGGAGCAGGCGGAGCGCACGAGCGTGACGGAGCGCGAGATGAGGGCGCGCGGCGCGAGGTCCTGGGTGGGCGAGATCAGGGACGCCGTGGACGCCTGCGTGGCCACGAGCCGCTCCTGGGCGGAGTTCGAGCGAGAGATGGCCGCCCGCGGTCTCGGCATCAGGAGGCCGAGGCGCGGGGGCGTCACCTACAGCCACCCGGATTCGACCGGCCACACGTACCGCATCAGGTCCGAGAGGCTCGGACTCGCATACACCGAGGAAGGCATAAGGGCCCGCATCGCGACCTCCCTCGACTCCGCCGAGGGCGGTGCGGGCGCGCCGGCGCGCGACGGGGCCATGGCGAGGAAGTCGATCAGGAGCACCCGCGACGCCGCCAGGTACGCCCGCAGGGTCGGCATCGTCCCCAAGGGCGCCGGCAGGCGGC
>JAGAWD010000498.1 GCA_017941585.1 Olsenella sp.
GCCGTTGCTGAGCCCCGCCCGTGGAGCAGACCGCGTCAGCGGGCTGCGGAACGGCGTGGCGAAGACACGGCACATGCCCCGACTGGAGGCCGACCCGGGAGAGCTGCAGGCCGCCCGCTGCCCGCACGGCCTTCCCGACCCGCGCCCCACGACCCCGCACCTGCGATGCGACCGACCCTCGATGACCCTGCGCCTGCGTGGCGTGTGCGCGGCCACCGGCGGCAGAGTAGTTTGATAACGGTACTGTTGGCAACCCGCTTGGAGCCGAGAGTGCGTGTACTTCTTCTCGACCTCATTGCCAGCCGTGGTACCCATTGCGCCCCCTCGATGATGCGGCAACATTTGTGTCCACGCGCTGCCTTAGAATCTATTCTCACGTACGTCCATATCAAATAGTTGGTGGTTTCATGGTCACGGTCGCACAGAAGAAGAAGTTCCAGGCGTTCGCGAAGCGCTGGGAGGGACGCGGGTACGAGAAGGGCGACACCGCCCAGTTCTGGATTGAGCTGCTCGGACTTCTCGGGTACGAGGTGGAGGGCACCTCGCCGTTCGAGTACCACCTAGCTAACGGCGGCTTCATCGACGTTTGGCTCCACGACGCGGGCGTGCTCGTGGAGCAGAAGGCTCTCGGGGTCGACCTGGACAAGCCTGAGCTGCGCCAAGGGCAGATGAAGACGCCCCTGGAGCAAGCGCTGCACTATGCCGACGACCTGCCGCGACTTTCGCAGCCCCGCTGGGTGATGACCTGCAACTTCGCCACGTTCCGAGTCTATGACCGTGATGCCTACGCGAAGAGCCAGCTTGCCGCCAACGCCTTCGAGTTCTCTCTTGACGAGCTGGCAGAGCATCCCGAGTACCTTGCCTTCATCATCGACGCGCAGGGGGCGCGTCAGGAGAAGGAGCTGCAGGTATCCATCCGCGCGGGCGAGCTGGTGGGCCAGCTCTACGACCGACTGCGCAAGGGATACATCGACCCGGACTCCGACGAGTCCATGCACGCGCTCAACGTGCTCTGCGTGCGCATCGTGTTCTGCCTCTTCTGCGAGGACTCGGACCTGTTCGAGAAGGACGCGTTCTACCGCTACCTGATCGACGTGCCGACGCCGTACCTGCGTGATGCGCTGCGTAAGCTCTTCCGCGCGCTCGACACGCCGCCCGAGGCGCGAGACCCCTACGACACGACCGTGCAGGGCTTCCCCTACGTTAACGGAGGTCTCTTTCGCGAGGAGGTGCAGGTCCCAAACATCGACGACGAGACAAAGCGCTTCCTCTTGGAGGATATCTCTGCGGCGGTGAACTGGAGCGAGATAAGCCCTACCATCTTCGGAGGCATCTTCGAGGGCACGCTCAACCCCGTGACCAGGCGTCAGGGCGGTATGCACTACACCAGCCCCGAGAACATCCATAAGGTGATCGATCCGCTCTTCCTTGATGGCCTCAAAGGAGAACTCACTTCCATACAGACGGATGCCAGCCTTACACCGCGCCAGAAGAAGAACCGCTACGCTAAGCTACACAAGAAGATCTGCGGACTCACGTTCTTCGACTCCGCTTGCGGCTCCGGCAACTTCCTCACCGAGACGTACCTCTCTCTTCGCAAGCTAGAGGACGCGCTGTTGCACGAGCTGCATGGTGGTCAGATGGGCTTTGGCCTGGACATTGATGAGGAGTCCGGTGCTCGTGTGAGCCTGAACCAGTTCTACGGCATCGAGATCAACGACTTTGCCGTGACGGTCGCCGAGACGGCCCTGTGGATATCCCGCCTCAAGGCCAACGGCCAAACCATGATGCTGCTCGACGTGGACGCCGACGACTTCCCGCTGACGGAGAGCGCCCATATCGTGCATGGCAACGCGCTGGCCATGGACTGGAATGACGTGCTGCCAGCGCAAGCCTGCTCGTTCTGCTACGGCAACCCACCTTTTTACGGCTCAAGCATGTGCACGGCGCGGCAGAAGCAGGAGATCGTGGACCTGTTCACGCGAGACGGGACCGAGAAGGTCAAGCTCGCGAACTCGCTCGACTACGTGAGCGGCTGGTACTACAAGGCGTGCCAGATGATGATGGAGAACGACCGCATCCGCGCGGCCTTCGTGTCCACCAACTCCATCACGCAGGGAGAGCAGGTCCACCCCATATGGCACACGCTTTTCGAGCGGTTCGACATCCACATCGACTTCGCATGGCGCACCTTCGTCTGGGACAACGAGGCTACCGACAAGGCTCACGTGCACTGCGTCATCGTGGGGTTCTCCCGCACGTGGGGCGGCGAGCGCGTAATCTATGATGGAGGCGAGGCGAGGGTTGCCAAGAGCATCAGCCCGTACCTAATCGAAGCCGAGCCAGTCATCCCCGAGAGCAGAAAGCGACCGCTCTGCGACGTTCCCGCCCTCGCATACGGGAACAAGCCGACAGATGGCGGCAACCTCATCCTGACGGACGAGGAAAAGGAGGAGCTGCTTGCCAAGGAGCCGCAGGCAGCGCCGCTCATTCGCGAGTACATCGGCGCGAAGGAGTACCTGAGCGGCAAGACGCGCTGGTGCCTGTGGATGCTCGGCACCGACCGGGGACTGGTGGAGTCGTGTCCCGAGGTGAGGGAGCGAGTGGAGGCTGTTCGAGCCTTCCGTGTCGCAAGCTCCGCAAAGGACACCAGGAAGCGGGCCGAGGCACCGTGGGAGTTCTTCCGGACGCCGGTGCATGACGTGCCCTATATGGCCGTACCACGCACATCGTCGCAGAGAAGGCGCTACCTTCCCATTGGCTGGTTTGGGTCCGATACCGTTCCGAGCGATGCCACGTCGGTCATCCCCAACGCGACGCACTACCAGTTCGGCGTGTTGGAGTCGCAGTTCCACTCCGCGTGGATGCGCGTAGTGGCTGGTCGCCTTAAGAGTGACTACCGTTACTCAGGTGATGTCGTCTATAACAACTTCGTATGGCCTGATGCCACCCCCGAGCAACGCGAGTTCATTGAATCTTGCGCCCAGACGATACTCGATGTCCGCACGAACTACCCCGGCGAATCGCTCGCCACGCTCTACGATCCCGACAAGATGCCCGACGACCTACTCGACGCTCACAAGGCGCTCGATGCCGCCGTGGAGGCAGCCTACGGAGTCGACTTCGACGGAGACGAGGAGAAGATCGTCGCGCACCTGTTCAAGCTGTATGCCGAGAAGACGGCAAAGTGAGCATCCACGTCGACAGCTACGAGTGGGATGGCGGCCCGTTTCGCGGCAGGCAGCACATCGTCAACCACATAGACATGCTCTTCGGGCTTGGGACGGAGGAGTGGAGCCGTGACAGGACTGGCCGGCTTGCCGTCAACGTGAGGAGCAGGTACGGCGACATGCGCGTCTCGCCCATGTGGCGCTACGACGATGAGACGCTGAGGAGGGGGCGCGAGTGGGTGCAATTCCAGTCGCTCTTCGCGGCCTCGTGGGAGCAGCTCTACCCGAAGCACGGCGACGATTACTTCACGCCCGATGACGTGAGGGGCAGAGACGACCTGCTCAAACTGCTCAACGAGTGCATGGACATCTGGATCGAGGAGGACGCCTTCTGCGGTGGAGACTACGAGAGGTTCTGCGAGGAGACCTCGTTTGTCGTGCTTCTTGGGTCGTGGGACCCCATACGCGCGGACAGGATAATCGTGAGGAGAAGGCCGACCGCCGACTTCGAGGACCTGCCCGTTCCGGTTAACGGGTACGGCGTCATGAGGGGGAGACACGAGGGCCGCGCCGAGTGGCGTGCGTTTGCGGACAGGATCTGCCAGAACGAGCACGTGAGGCAGGAGCTCCTGCGGCGACAAGGCGGAACCTGCGCCATCTGCGGGTTGGGGATTGAGGGACAGGCGGTCGTGCATCACGTGGACTACGACCACGAGTGCGGCCTCGCCCATCTTGATGAGAGGTGGACGAGGCCGGGAACGCGCGTGCAGCCGGACTGCGAAAGGTGCCATGGGGAGCAGCCGAAGCTGTTCGAGGAGTGTCTATCGAGGCTGCGTGCTGTACATGGTGACTGCAACTACCTGATAGAGGCTACGCTGTAATGCAGCTTGATACTATGAAGTGCTGATTTGAATCGTTCGAGTCGTCATAGTCAACCCAGTCATTTATCTGATCTTGGCAAATAGTTTATTCGCAATGATGGCTATCGCATTACTGAGACACCTTTCTTCTTTGGCTCAAGCGCATGCAGTATATCTCCTAGAACTGAGAGTAAGCCATAATCTTCAGGCTATAAAACCATGGGGGCATCCGAATAATGCCGGATGCCCCCATGCGATAAGGATACGTTTCCTGTGTGGAATCCGTTAGTCGATTATATTCCTAGCGCCATTAGAAGCGGCTGACTCGTCATCGCCATAGATGCTTTTCTCGACCTTGAGCACGTCATCAAGCGCCTGGAGGATTGACTCGCGGAAGCTTTCCATATACGTATTGTTTTTAGCTGCAATCGCATACCGCTCGAGCATGTTAGAATCCATGCCTGACTCGGGCGTGAACAGAGTCATCACGGTAACGTTCAAGTTCCTACCGTATTTCTCGCAGAAGAACAGCACCGTGACGCAACGGCTTCGCTCGCTTGTGAACCTGAAGAGCGTTGCGTCCTCATAGCGCACATTCTCTAAATCAACAGCATAGGCATCGACCTTCTCGCACGTCACCTCACCATCGAAGTCTCTAACCATGCGCTGGAGCTCTTCATGTATTTCATCCTTGGAGACCTGCTGCCCGCTCCTAAGTGGGATTGACTTCGTCCAATTGTCTAGCGCCAGCGAATAGTTCATCTGCATCTTCTTCATCGCAAGCTTGCGGAAGAAGACTGCAAACTCTTCCGACTTCCAGTCAGCAGATGACGAGTCATAGGCAAATGATGAGCCATCTGCGACCTCGAACAGACGGATGTTCTTCGTATGACCAGACTGCAGGAAGCTGAGGCGTTCCTGCAACTCGGCAGGAAGCTGTACCTTTCTCGCCATAAGGGTGCTGAGAAGTGACTTCTCAAGATCGTATAGTTCTAGCCATGCAAGACCAGATGAGAGCGTAAAACACCAATTTGCATATCGTAAATAGAATGGGGAATTGAAATCAAACGCCGTGTATTTCGTACAGTCTATGGCGTTTTTATCAATCCAAGCCATTGCATAGGGCTCTTCCAGCTTAACGATTGATTGACCGCCCACCTTATTGTTTGCATATAGACGCGCTAGCAGTTCTTCTGTGTTGCCAAACGACCTGAAACCATTGGTCTCTTTTGCATAATTAGACTGGGTGAATGCATTATGCAATCTTCGCGCATTATCAAACGCATGTACATCGAATGGTGTCTTTGCTGCGTAGTACCACATCAGACGTGTCGAGTCACTTATAAAAGACTCATTCAATATGCTTGCTCCAGCGCAGCAATCCTCCGCTATCCTTCTTGCCTGATTCTCTCTCGATACTAGTGAATCCAGAAGTTGAGAGGCTTCCTCGTCGCTCATTTCGAGCGGATTTGGTGATGAGAACTCAGGAATGCCATACTCGTCAAGATTGATTACGGTAGTCGTCTTAAGGGTGGCTTCTATCCCTGTTGTGATTTGCTCAATGGCTTTCTCGATGTTTTCCCTCTGAGAATACATGCTGGACCCTGGCTGCATCGTATGGAGGAGCATTTGAAGTGCAACCTTGATGCTGGGCAATCCGTAGTAATCGCCGTAGCATCCCTTGTCAAGGCTTCCTGCTACCTTATCCTTCATCAGGTGCTTTAGCCTACTCTCAATCGCTGCAACGGCTGCCTCATAATATCGGCCATACCTGTCTGTCATCAGGCTTGCATCTTTTTGACGGCCTTGTTCGCCCAGGCTACAAAGCATGCTATATTGCTTCTTTGCCTCTTGCAAATTATTCTTACCGCATTTTTCGATAATTGCGTCTAGTGTTTTGTCAACATTTGCTTTCCATGCATTGAAACGCTGCTGCTCTTCCCTCTCCGCTTTCAGCCGCTCTTGCTCCTGCATCTCCTTCTCAGCACGGTTCTTCTCACCCACGCCCATCATCATCTTGAAGGCATAGTATGCAATCACGCATATGAATATCAACCCTAAGAACCCACTCACGATGATTACCTCTTTCTTTATTAGTCTCTGCTACGTGATTAAGGACTCCAGCACCAGTCCATAACTGCTCTGCTGGTAAAACCTCACCGTCCTTTCCTTACGTTTTTGATGCCTTGGACAGCTAGGCCTATGCCAGCTATTGCACCAAGCCCGATATCTTTCACGTGGCCTTGTGTTTCGAGAGAACGATTGAGTTCGGCCTGATAATCACGCGCGTCTGCATCGACCGCTGCATATGTCATAGATTCAGAAAGCTCCGCTGTTCTCTCTCGGGCCCATGCGGTCATGTCATCTAGCGTCAGTCCCTCAGCGCTCATCTGGCCTATGGCTCCAGAAAGCTGCTGGTCCTGCAGTCTCTCATCGGCTCCTTCCAATACCAGCGATTCGGCTGCCGCGATACCTTCCGCAACCTTGCCAACGGCCTCGTTTCTGGTCTTAGCGCCGACATCAGTTCTGCCGTCTTCGTCATATCCGATGCCCGGGCTTCCGAACCCGTCGATGATGTCGTCCAGCTCGGAGGCCGTCTCGTCCAGGAACCTCCCCAGGTCTGCTAGACGGCGACTCGACTCGTCTGTCTCCGCAATCGCGTCATCAAGAGCGCCTGGCAGCCCGGAGGATTCGAGTTGGCGGGACTCGGCCTCTAGCTCCTGCCTGCTCCCTTGGGTTTGCTCGCGGGCAGACTCGGTGTCCTCCCGCAGGGTCTCTAAGGCCGCACGGGACTTCCTTGCCTCCTCGAGGGCGGACTGCCGCATCCCCTCAACCTGGTCCAACTCGTCGGCGACTGAACCGAGCGTGGACTCGATCGCCTCCTCATCAATCCAGCTGTCCCGGATGCCGTCTGACAGCCCCTTGAGGTCGTCGGTCCTGGCTTCGAGGTACTGGAGGTCTGCGCGATGCCTCTCTGCGTCCCGCGCGATGTCGGTTGCTGCGGTTCGTGTTCTCTCGATGCTGAAAGCCATGATCGCTACCGAGACGTGGAGGGCTAGATCACGCCAAGGCGGCGCACGAGCTCGTCCGCCTCCTGGCTGGTGTCTGTGAGCTCCTGGCGCACGTCCTCCAGATCGGCCCTGTTGTCATCGAACTCCCCGAGTGCCCCGTCGAGGCTTCCGCCGAGGCCGACCCTGTCGAGCAGGGACTTCTTCTGCTCGACCTTCCCGCGCTCCTGCTGGTTGCTCTCCAGCGACTGCTGCGTATCCTGCTGCATCCCCTCAAGCTCCGAGAGGTCCTGGCCGATTTCGTCCGAGACCTCCTGCGCCTTGTCGGAGTTGTCTTCAAGCGCCTGGTTGATGAGGTCCATGATGGTTTGCTGTGCGTCCTCGTCTATGTCCGAGCCTTGCACGTCGGTCCCTGCGTCGAGGAGGGCCTGCCTGTTCTCCTCGAGCTTCTCGGTCTCCGCCCTCTTGTCTTCCAGGCGGCCCTTGATGTCGCTTATCTTTCCGCGCGTCTCCTTGATGCTGTACGCCATCGATCGTTCCTCCTAGTAGCAGTCGATGAACCTCTCCAGGCTTGCCCTGTACCTCGTGCCGATCTCGCCGATGGCCTCAACGAGGTTTGCGTAGCGCCCCTCGTCCATGTACTCGTGCGGGGCGACCTTGCACTCGAAGAGCAGGCCCGTCCTAGCCCTCTCAAGTCCCGTCAGGATTCGTGCGCACGTCTCCACGTAGCGCTCGAAGTCAGCGAACTCGGCCTTGCGCAGGTCGAACTCGCGGAGGCCGTCTATAGCGCGCTTCTCCTGGGACGCGAGGGCCTGCGCCCGCCTGCGGATTCCCTCCCAGCGAAGATCCTCGTCGCGCCTCCTTATCTCCACGAAGCCGGGCTTGCCGAGCATGAGCTCGAACAGGCGGGCGTCGTCGGGTGTTTCGGTGCCGTGCTGCTCCACGAGGCGCACGCGCATCTCGAAGGGTCGCAGCAGCTTCTCGTAGGCGATCAGCGCCTCGCCGCTGACGTAGGTGGCCATGTTCTCCATCTGCAGGGTGCTCGCCGACATGGTGGATCCCACCAGCTCCCTATCGTCTGCGGACGTGAGGCGGTGCACCAGCTTGACGTTGGTGTTCTTGATGACCTCGGGGGCCATGGCCGTGGGGAGCTGGTCGGCGATGATGATGCCCTCGCGAAGGGCGCGGACCTCTGCCAGCATCTTGACGATGTAGGCGGTGGCGGCGACCTTGGGGTTGGAGTCCATGCCGTCCTGCACCTGCGACTCCGGGGCGATGAGGTTGTGCGCCTCCTCCAGGAAGATGACGTGGCGAATCACCTTGTCGAGGTCCTTGCGGGGGTTGGCCTTCAGTGTCTCGCGGATGAGGGTGCACAGGAGCAGCGTCACGAAGTTGGCGGGGCCCTCTCCCAGGGCCTCCAGCTCAACGACGACCGGGCGCTCCAGCCACTCCTCGGGCGTGAGGGAGGAGCGCTTGGCGTCGAAGATGTCCTTCTTCTCGCGGCGCAGGAGGCTGCCGATGCGCATCTCCAGCACCGAGCGGATGTTGCCCCTGATCTCGCCGTCGTAGTTGGTCTTCTCCATCTCGACCTCGAACTGGTCGTAGAGCTCGGAGAGCGTGGGGTACTCGCGGGAGCCGTCGTTGACGTCGCGCACGCCCCAGCCCCGCGCCTCGTAGACGGCCTGGATGGCGCGGTCGAGGATGAAGGGGGCTGGCGGCGCTATGGGGAAGGCCCCCTCGAAGACCTCGCAGAGCCGCCCTATGTGCTCGGAGAGCGTGAGGCCGACGGGGAACTCGAAGGGGTTGAGGCGCAGCGGGAAGTTGGTGCTCGCCGAGGGCGAGAACACGACCAGCTCCGGGATGTCGAAGAGCGCCAGCTCGCGGTACTCGCGCTTGGCGGGCTCGAGCACGAGGAAGGGGACGCGTGCCCTGCGGCCGTCTACCACGCCGTTCCAGAGGCTGTTGGCGAGCAGCAGCATCGTGTTGGTCTTGCCGGCACCAGGTACGCCCGAGACGAACATGTGCTTGGGCAGCAGGTCGTAGGGCACCAGAACGTCGTGGCCGTTGCGGTCGGAGCCGATGACGATGCCGGAGGACTCAGGGGAGGCGGCTGTCTCCTTGGGGAGCTCGATGGCCTCGCCGTCGTAGAGCACGGGGAGGCGGCAGAACGCGGCGGCCTCCTCGGCGAGGTAGGTGGTCGCCCACTTCCTCATGGACCTGGGGGCGTCCTTGTCGCAGCGCTCCTCTATGGGGTCGCCCACGCCCGCGAGCGTGTCCATGGGACCCATGGTCTCGATGTCTCCGACACCGCTCTCCACAGACTCGGTGGCAGCCGCGTCGAGCAGGAGCTGGCAGACCTGCTCGTCGTCCGCCATTGCGAGCACGCGGGCGCGGAACAGGGCTGACGAGTCCACGGCGGACAGCCACGCCTCGTACTGCTTCAAGGTCTCGTCGGCGTTGGGGTCGCGCTGGGTCTGGGCCATCTTCGTCCGCTCGCTGAGGCCCGTCTCGCGGCTGTTGACGTTGCGCAGGAACGAAAGCGGCCTCTCGAAGGAGAGGTGGACCGACTCGTCCAGTCCGGGCTCGGTCGCGAGGTCGACGCGGTAGCAGCAGCGCTCGTCGAAGGACTCCATGAGCCTGACCATGCTGTTGAGCCTCGCCTCGTCGCGCAGCTCCCAGTTGGGCACGAGGTAGAAGTAGCTCTCCCTGCTGTCGACCACCGTCTGCAGGAAGCGCTCGTGCTTGCGCTGGGCGGCGGAGCATCGGTAGCGGTGATCCGGCACCTCCTGCGCGGCCACCCTCTCGAGGGAGAAGTACGAAGAGACGCCCGAGGCGCTGACGACCCTCTCCACCTTCGACGCGTAGGGCGACGACTCGTCCACGCCCGAGAACATGAGGAAGACCCTCAGCTTGTGCCCTGCGACCCTCGTCGGGTCGTAGTCGTAGAGGAGGTGGATTCCCACGCCGCCGAGCAGCGACACGCGGTGGAGCTGCCGGAGGAACTGCGTCTGGGCGTCGAGCATGCCCTCGATGCCGGAGTCGGCGAATACCTGGTACTTGGAGAGTGTGAGGTCTGGGAGCCTCTTAACCTCGTATGCGAGCACGTCAACCTCCGGGCAGAGTACGGCGACATTGAGCTGTATCGTGCCTGCCGGTCGGCAGTTCGTGCGAAAGTACACATTGTTTTGAAGGGTGATTTGAGTACCAAGAATCAGGCGACCAGACGGTGTACCTGCGAGTTTGACGAGTGTGTTAACATGATTTTTCGTGTATTGTTCGGTCGCAGAAAAGTGTACTTTCTCATGAGCTGAGAAGATGACTTTTCCCAGCTAAAGCGTGGTTCTTTACGCCTCTTCGAGAGCTTTCTTGTCCTCCTTGAGCCACTTGTCGAACGTGGAGGTCGAGATTCCCATTCGGTCAGCGGCCTCCTGACGGTTGATGTGGCCCGCGAGATACGACGCCTTCGTCCTCTCGTAGCAGCTGGGCCGCTTGATGGCCGGCCTCCCGAACTTGACGCCCCTCGCCCTCGCCGCCTCTATTCCCTCCGCCTGTCTCTGGCGGATGTTCTCGCGCTCGATCTGCGCCACGTAGGAGAGCAGCTGCAGCACCAGGTCCGCTATGAACGTGCCCGTGATGCTGTCCTGCCTCTCGCGGGTGTCAAGCAGGGGCATATCGAGCACCACGACGTGGGCACCCTTCTCCTTGGTGATGCGCCGCCACTCCTCGATGATCTCCTCGTAGTTGCGGCCCAAACGGTCTATCGACTTGATTACCAGCACGTCGCCCTTGCGCAGCCGTCGCATGAGACGCTGGTACTGCGGTCGCTTGAAGTCCTTCCCGCTGGCCTTGTCCGAGAAGATCTGGGCCCTATCCAGCCCGAACTCACCGAACGCGTCGAGCTGGCGGTCGAGGTTCTGGTCCCGCGACGAGACGCGTGCGTATCCGTAGGTCTTTCCTGCCATTGCTTCCCCTTTCACATGGAACTTGCGTTGGGGGAAGGGTACGGGCGCGTCACAGAAAGGTGGGGTTGTTCACTCGGTCGGGCACGTACGGCATGCCACGGAATCGCACTTTGTGACCCCCTGAGACGATGCCCACACCGGTAGAGGTGCGGGCATCGCTCGTCTCCGCCCGCACGCGAGACGATAGGAGCATCACATGGACGGTGAGAACACCAATGGCGGCCAGGAAGCCACGCAGGGCGGCACGCAGGAGCAGGAGGTCCAAGGCCAGCAGCAGGAGCCGCAAGGCTCGCAGGAAGTAGGCGGCGGCAATGCCGGAACCGACTGGGAGGCGCAGATCGCCCAACGCGACCAGCGCATCGCCGAGCTCGAAGGGCAGGTGGCCGAGGCCGCGAAGAACGCGGAAGCCGCCGACAAGCTGCGCGGCGAGATCTCCGAGGTGAAGGCACAGGCGGAGTCCGACCGGCTTGACTTCAAGCTCCAGCTCGCGGGCGTGCGCAACGTGAAGGCGGCGCGAGCCCTCCTGGGCGACTACGGCAACGACGTGGGCAAGCTCAAGGAGGCCGAGCCCTGGCTCTTCGAGGGCGAAGGAAAGCACTCCAAGGGCGGTAACGCCGGTGGCGCGACCGGCCTGCCCAACGCGGGCGCGGCGACGGATGCCGGCAAGCAGCTGAGGCACTGGCGTGAGGTCGCCGGCCTCACCGACGACGATTCCAAGAAGAAGGAGTAGGCAATGCCCAACAACATCGCATACGCACAGAATTATGTCGGTATCCTCGATGAGGTCTACCAGCGTGCGGGCGTGAGCAACATCCTTAACAGCGGTCGCCGCATGGTTCGTGCAGGCCAGAACGCTCGGGAGATCCTGATCCCAAAGATCGAGGTCACGGGCCTGGGGGACTACGTGCGCAACGTGGGGTACAAGACGGGCTCCATAACCTATGAATTTGAGACCCGCCGGTTCAACTACGACAGAGGCGTACGCCTGTTCGCCGACGTGATGGACGTCGAGGAGGGTGGCGTGCTCGACTGCTTCGTCGCCGCTGGCGCGGAGCTGCAGCGCACGCAGGTCGCGCCGGAGGCCGACGCCTTCACGTTCTCCGAGATAGCGTCCCACGAGGGCGTCACCGTGTCAAGCGACGACCTGTCCTCCGCCGACGCCGAGGACGTGCTGGCGGCTCTTCGCACCGTCACCTCCGCCATGGACGAGAAGCAGGTGACCACGGGATCTCGCTACCTGTTCATAACGCCCACGCTCAAGGGCGTGCTGGACGACTTCTCCTACGCGAACCCCAACATGTCCAACCGCGTGCTCGAGCGCTTCGCCCGGGTTGTGGAGGTGCCGCAGGTGCGCTTCTACACGGCCATCGACCTGCTCAGCGGGGGCGAGGACGGATTCGGCTACCGCAAGCGCGTGCAGACCTACCAGAAGACCGCCGACGTGGCCCTGGTGGACGGGAAGGCCTACTACACACGCTCGGGCTCCGGAACCGACGAGAGCCCCTACGTGTACACGAAGGTGGCGGCGGCCGACCTCGACGTTGATGACATCGGCACGTACTACGAGGTGAAGGTCGCGGGCGGCCTGGACCTCAACTTCATGGTGGTGGAGAAGAGCGCCGTGATCAAGTTCGACAAGCACGTCGCCTCGCGCGTGTTCAGCCCCGACGAGCTCGAGAGCCTGGACAGCTACATGATGAAGTACCGGCGCTACGGAATCGTGGAGCTCTTCGACAACAAGCTCGACGGCGTGTACGTGTCCGCGAGCACGTCGTAATGGCCTCCACGGTCACATACCAGTTCTACCTTGACGTCTACGGGGGCGGCCTGTCCGAGGCCGCCTTCGCGGCGTCGCTTCCCATGGCCGACTCGCACGTGAGGTGGCTGTGCGCCGTGAGGGGAGCCAAGACCACGTGCAACGTGTTCAAGCGGGCCGTGTGCGCGGCGGTGGAGGCGTTCGCGGAGTACGGCGCGGGCGAGGTGGGCGGCTACTCCATCGGCAAGTTCAGCGTCAAGAACTACGAGAACAAAGGGACCACCGGCGAGGAGCTGGCGACGGCTGCGGCGCTCAGGGAGCTGGGGCTGTCGGGCATGGCGTTCACGGGGGTGCGGTGATGAGGGGCATGTTTCGCCCGATTCCGCGTGCCGCCCTGCCCGACACGATGACCGTGCGTGCGCCCCTGCCAGACGGCACATACGACGAGCCGGAGCTGATCTGCTACGTTCGCTTCGAGCGGACGCAGAAGGTGAGCGACGACGACCACAGGAGCGCGGACGCGGGCGGAGGGACCGTCTTCGTCGACGCCGTGAACAGCGTGGGCGCTTTCGAGGTTGCCGTGGGGTCGCGCGTGGCCGTGGGTGGGCGCTCGATGCACGTGGCAAAGGTGGAGCGTCTCGAGGACCTATTCGGGAGGGTCCACCACTGGGAGATCGAGGTGAGGTGAGCACATGAGGCTTGCATTCTTGGTGGCGAAAGCCCTGCTAGAGGGCCACTTCGCAAGCTACTTCGCAAGGATTCCGTCTGCGGCGGAGGAGCCGGAGCCCATCGTGCTTCGCGAGGGCGGCTTCGAGCGCGAGGCGCGGTTCGAGGACTCCGAGCGCGGGACCGTGTTGGTGACCGTGCTCGTCGTGCGCGAGGTGGAGGCCGAGGCCGAGGACGTGGCCGGGCGTGCCGAGCGCTGGTTGCGAGGCTACGGCTGGGAGCTTGTGGCAGAGAACGGCAGCTGGCGGATCTGCGGGCTTGACACGACGGCGCCACGCCTCAAGGAACGTGATGGGTCAGGGCGGTTCGTGTACGAGTTCGACGTGATACTGACGGTGGCGAGGAGCCTGTGATGGACAAGCGCAAGAGGGTGAACAACGCCGGGCGCACGCCCGAGCCGGTGGCGAGGCGCGGACGGCCCTTCGGGCGCGACGACAGGGCGGCGCGGGAGTCGCAGCGTCGTGCTGCCACCTACGGACGTGCTAGGGGCAACGCATGAGGTCCATCGTATACGCGGGCAACGACTTCTCCGACTTCTCCAGCGCGGAGGTCGTGGCGCGGTCCGCGAACCCCATCATCGCAGAGTTCATGCGGGTGCCGGGGCGTGCAGGCGCTCTTGTCACCTCCGGCTACGTGCCGCCGGTGGACGTGACGGTGAGGCTGTTCATGGACCCCGGCTACAAGCCGAGCTCCGGCGGTCTCTCCCAGCTGCGGGCAAAGGTCCGCTCCTGGCTCTGCTGGCCAGGCGGCGGGAACCTGATACTGCCCGACGACCCCGAGATAGAGTACGCAGACGCGATGCTCGTGGGGGCCTCGGACTGGTCCGACCTCTTCGAGGCGGGATCCTGCGAGCTGACCTTCACCCTGTTCGACCCCATCGGCTACGGGATGGAGCGCGTGGAGCTCGGCCCGGACTTCGTGGTCGGGGGCGACTGGCCCACATACCCCGAGTTCTCCATCGTCGCCAACGGCGGGGCCTACATCGAGCTGGGCTACCTCTGGCACGGCAGGAGGATCCGCGTCGAGGGGCCCTTCGTCTCCGGCGACGTGATAACCATCGACTGCGCGGGCGAGGCGGTGACGGTCAACGGCGCGGACGCGCGGGACCTCGTCGCCCTGGGAAGCGACTTCTTCGCGTTCGAGCCGGGCGACACCCACATCTCGTGCCTGGGCTTCTTCGAGGTGGAGACGCGCTTCACCGAGAGGTGGGCGTGATGGCGGGCTGCGTGCCGACCCTCTACCACTTCGACCGCTGGGACGAGAGGGTCGGGATACTTCGCGTCGCGGGCGAGCTCGTGCACACCGAGGAGCTGAACGGCGAGGACACGCTCGAGTTCTGCAGCTACGACGTGCCGGCGAAGGGCGACCGGCTGGTCTGGCTGGACGGGAGCACCTGGCGCGAGCATGTGGTCGTGAGGACCGAGGAGCCCCTGGAGGGGCTTTGCTCGGTCTATGCGGAATCCTCGCTCTGCGAGATGCTGGACGACTTCATCGAGGAGGCGCAGCTGGTCAACCGCACGGCGGCGCAGGCGTTGGCCGCCATACTTGCGCCCACGCGCTGGTCTGTCGCGTATTGTGCCAACCTCGGCACCGCCGGGGCGCTCATCTACCACCAGAACGCCCTCTGGGCGCTCAGGAGGGTTGCCGAGGTCTGGGGCGGCGAGGTGACGCCTGTCATCAGTGTCGCCAACGGTCGCGTGGCGTCGAGGGCCATCCGCCTGGATCACGAGCGGGGCGACTGGCGGGGGCTGCGCTTCACCTACGGCAAGAACATGGCCGGATGCACGCGCACCGTGCTTGAGCAGGACGTGTATACCGCTCTGTATGGCTTCGGCGCGGGCCTGCCCTTCACCGACGAGGACGGCAACTACAAGGCGGGATATAGGCGCAAGCTGACCTTCGGCGACATAAACGGCGGGGTCAACTGGGTAGGCGACGACGACGCCAAGGCCATATGGGGACGCTGGGACGCGAGCAGGACGACCAAGGTACACGCATTTGGTCAGGTCACCTTCTCCGACTGCACCGACCAGGCACGTCTGCTGGCCCTCACGCAGCGGGCCCTCCTCGATGCCAAGCAGCCCAAGGTGAGCTACGAGATCGACGTCGCGGCCCTGGGCGACGGAGACGCGGAGCTGGGAGACACCGTGGCCGTCATCGACACGTCGCGGGACCCCGAGTGGAGGCTTACGGCGCGGATCGTGAAGCGCGTGCGCACCTTCGGCGACTCCGTCGTGTGCCGCGTGACCGTGGGCACGGTGCAGAAGGCCGACTACGAGCAGGTGAGCGTGCTTGCCGCAGACGTGGCGACCCTGCAAAACGACGTCGTCGGCATCGACGGCAACCTGAGCACGGCGGCGTCCGTGACCGTCGTGGAGAACACCGTGACCGAGGCCATCGACGACCTGGACGACCTATCCAGGCTGGACTTCTGACCTGTGACGCGGCCCTAGCATCCTTCCCAACGCAGGATTGACGAAAGGCGGGCACATGCTAGAAGGCTACGGAATACACACCCTCATCTGGGACGCCGCAGACGAGCGGCTGGGAGACTGGCTTGTCGCCTCTCCCGCCGACGCCTCGGGGCGCGGGATAGAGCTCCACGTGAGGCAGGGAGGGGCTGCCGCAGACCTCACGGACGCCAGCGTCTACTTCGTCTGGAGGCACAAGAGGACCGGGGTTCGCGGCTGCGAGCCCATGACCGAGATAGACGCGAGCGTGGGGACCTTCTTCGTCTACTACCCGGCGGCGATGTGCGAGGAGGAGGGGCCGGTAGACGCCCAGTGCATGGTGAGCTGGGACGACAAGTCCATCTCCACGCGGGCGTTCAGCATCCACGTGGAGCCGGTTCTTGTCGGCGGCACGGAATCCGAGGACGGCTTCACGCTGTTCGTGGAGACGATCAAGCGCTACGAGGACGTAATCGAGATCACCTCCGACGCTGCAGACGCGGCCACCGATGCGGCCGCTGCCGCCAACGGGGCCGCTGACGACATCAGGGCGGCGGCTCAGCGTGGCGACTTCGACGGGACAGACGGGTTCAGCCCCGTGGCGAGCGTCACGCAGACCGCCGAGGGCGCGACCATCACCATCACCGACGCCAACGGCACGACCACGGCCAACGTCGCAAAGGGCGCGAAGGGCGACAAGGGCGCGACCGGCCCCAAGGGCGACAAAGGTGATACCGGCGCGACGGGTGCGCAGGGACCGAAGGGCGAGA
>JAGAWD010000499.1 GCA_017941585.1 Olsenella sp.
CACCGCCTGTACAACCCCAACTCCGGCGAGCACTTCTACACCGCCTCCACCGTGGAGAGGGACATGCTCTCCTCGATCGGCTGGTCCTACGAGGGCGTGGGCTGGGTCGCGCCCGAGAGCTCGGCCGAGCCGGTCTACCGCCTCTACAACGCCTACGCGGGCGACCACCACTACACCACCTCGGCCGGCGAGAGGGACGCGCTCGTCGCCGTGGGCTGGTCCGACGAGGGCGTGGGCTGGTACTCCGACGAGGCGCGCGGCGTGCCGCTCTTCCGCCAGTACAACCCGTACGCCCAGGTGGGCACCCACAACTACACCACGAGTCGCGAGGAGAACGACATGCTCGTCTCGGTGGGCTGGAACGCCGAGGGCGTCGGCTGGTACGGCGTGGCGTAGCCCGCGAAATGGTTTCAGTCCGCACGTGAATGGCATGGCAAGCGAGAGATCGGAGGAACTATGGTGTCGCTCGAGACAAGGTCGTCAAGGCGGAGGGTGACGGGGGTGGCGTGCGCCCTCATGCTCTCGTGCGCGATGGCGCTGTGCGCGGCGCCTTCGCCCGCATGGTCGGAGTCTTACGGGGAGGACCGCGAGGCGTCGGTTCCCGCACAGCCTTCGGAGTATGGAGATGAGGGCCTCTCCTTTCTCGATGTGGCCTCGGAAGCATCGATAGCGGTGAACGACCTCACCCTGCGCGACATAGACGGCAGCGCGGACAAGACCCTTCTCGGTACGTATGCGGGTAAGTACAGGGTCGTGATCAGCGGCCGTCCGGGATGTGCTTACACTCGCGGGACGGTCGAGAAGGCCATCGAACTCTCGAAGGACCCGGCCTACAAGGACGTTCAGTTCATCGTGCTGGACGTGGACGGCGACCGCAAGACCTTTGCGGACGGCTTCGGCTCCATGGAGAGTGACAGGGTGCGGTTCTTCTCCAGCAACGACTCGACCTACAACTCCTGGGCGTGGAGCAACGTGCGGAAGGCCGGAAACGGCAACCCGTCATCCCTCCCGTTCCTGACCCTGATCGACCGCACGGGCAAGGGCAGAGACTGGTCGACCCGGTCAGGGAGCAGGACCCTCGCGCCCATCATCTATGAGACTTTCGGAATCAAGGGGGATTCGTACGAGCCCGTCATGACCTTGGGCGATAGTTCTGTTCAGGTCGGCGAAAAGGTCACCACTTCTTGTCTGGGGTTTGGCTCCGGCGCCATTAGCTGGTCATCGTCCGACCCGAAGGTCGCCTCGGTAGACCAGGAGGGCAACGTGATGACGAAGGACACGGGCAAGGCGACGATCACCGCGAAGGGGTCCGCCGGCGAGTGCTCCAAAGAGATCGAGGTATACGGCCCGCCCGTCGACGTCTCCATACGCGGCACGTCGCTGGCGGCGGAGGCGCGCGGGATGCTCGAGCTCGTGAACGGCGAGCGTGCGAAGGAGGGGTCCGCCAACCTTGGGTGGGACTCGCGTCTTGAGGAGGCAGCGGTCCAGCGTGCGTTCGAGCGCGCCATCTCAAATAGCTTTATGCGCCCGGACAGGTCCAGGAGCGAAACGATAGCGACGTGGGAACCCGACCTGTTCGAGGAGCTAAGCGTGGTTGGGAAAAACTGTGAAAACGCCTTCTACAACTGGAAGTATAACGAGTACGATCAGAGCCTTATGACGTACCACGAGTTCAAGAGCATGGCGGCGGCGTGCTGCGAGGTCGAGGGGCGCAAGATCTGGGTCGCCCTGTTCTCGGACGATGCTCCCGATGGGGCCGTTGCCCACAGCAAGTCAGAGGTGCGTGACATCCCCCTGAAGGTGACTTCGAGCGACTTCGACCTTGAGGTGGAGTACGAGACGGTCCAGCTCGATCTGGAGGCCGAGCGGAGCCGTACGCAGTGCGTGTACGCAGCTAGCAAAGACGACCGCTTCGGGGGCAGGGCCCCCATAGCCCCGGGCACGGTCACGTGGGCCAGCTCGGACGCCTCCGTCGCCAGTGTGAGCCCTACGGGCGACATCGAGGCGCACGGCGTGGGCACCGCGACGATAACGAGCTCCGTTGCGGGCAAGAGCGTGGAGACCCGCGTCGAGGTGACCCCGAAGCCCCAGCCGACCCCGACCCCGACGCCGCAGCCGACTCCTACTCCGCAGCCGACGCCGACACCTGATCCGACCCCCCAGCCCGCCGCCAGGGTCGAGATGCACCGCCTGTACAACCCCTACACCGGCGAGCACTTCTACACCGCCTCGGAGTACGAGCGCGACTCGCTCTCCTCCGTCGGCTGGTCCTACGAGGGCGTGGGCTGGATCGCGCCCGTGTCGTCGTCGGTGCCGGTCTACCGCCTCTACAACGGCTTCGCAGGCGACCACCACTACAC
>JAGAWD010000500.1 GCA_017941585.1 Olsenella sp.
AGGTCGTGGGTTCGAATCCCTCTGGGGTCACCATCTACTTCCCTGCCTAACATATACACTTTTGCTGCCTCGGCGGTGGCGCGCCGCCATCCAAGAGGTGTGCGAGGCCCTTTTCTGACATGCCACCCCCACCGTCATTCGACTGCATTTTCGCTGGGGTACGACGCTTCTCAGGGCACAAGGCTTCATGCGAATCGTGCTACGTAACGCTTTGAATACCGCATGGTTTCCTGCGTGGTCGCACCCTACTGGAATGCTGTAGCATCAGCGTGAGACTCACGGCTCATCCAAGGTCAGGAAAGGTGCGGTCACATGATTGCCATCGTTAAGAACACTGCCACGGCAGACCAGCTTAAGCACTTCGTAAAGTGGATCGAGGACCGTGGCTTCAAGACGAACGTCTCCCGGGGCGAGAACGAGACCGTAGTCGGCATAATCGGCGACACGACTCGGATCGATCCGTTCCTCCTGGAGTCGATGGACATCATCGACCAGGTAAGGCGCGTCTCGGAGCCCTTCAAGAAAGCGAACCGCAAGTTCCACCCAGAAGACACTGTCATCGACTGCGGGTATGGAGTCCTCGTCGGCGGCGGAAACTTCCAGGTGATCGCAGGGCCCTGCTCCGTGGAGGGCGAGAACCTGATGGAGATTGCGCGCGCGGCCAAGAAGGCGGGAGCCACGATGCTTCGCGGCGGCGCCTTCAAGCCGCGTACGAGTCCATATTCCTATCAGGGAATGGGCGAGAAGGGTCTGGATCTTCTCATGGAGGCCGGACGCGAGCTTGAGATGCCCGTCGTCACGGAGATTATGGACGCCCGAGACATCGACGCATTCGTGGACAGGGGCGTAAACGTCATGCAGATTGGCGCGCGGAACTCCCAGAACTTCACCCTCCTCAAGGAGGTCGGAAGGGCCAACGTCCCCGTCCTGCTCAAACGCGGCATCTCGGGAACCATAGACGAGCTGCTCATGGCCGCCGAGTACGTTATGAGCGAGGGCAACGAGAAGGTCATGCTCTGCGAGCGTGGCATCCGCACTTTCGAGACGCGCACGCGCAACACCTTCGACGTGAACGCCATCCCCGTGCTGCACCATCTCTCGCACCTTCCCGTCATCGGCGACCCGAGTCACGCGACCGGATACACGCGATACGTGCGGCCAGCAGCCTACGCGGCTACGGCGGCCGGCGCGGACGGACTCGAGATCGAGGTGCACGACAGGCCGGCTGAGGCCTGGTCGGACGGGGCGCAAGCGCTCACGCCAGACCAGTTCGCCGATGCAATGAGGCGCATCGCCCTCATCCGAGACGCCATCTGCGCAGACGCAGAGGAGGCGTGATGTCCGAGCAGACTTTTATCCCCGAGAGGGTCGGAATCGTCGGTCTGGGACTCATCGGAGGATCCTTCGCCAAGGCCGAGCATGACGGGGGGCGCGAGGTGCTGGCCTGGAACCGCACTGCCTCCACGCTCGACCTCGCCATGATCGACACGGTGGACGGCGAGCTCACCGACGAGGCGATTGGCACCTGCGAGCTGATAATACTGTCCGGATACCCTCAGTCGAGCATCGACTGGCTGGACGAAAAGGCGCCGCTCATCTCGCCCGGTGCTATCGTCATCGACGCCGCGGGCGTCAAGAGGGTCATATGCGAGAGGTGCTTCTCCATCGCAGACGAATACGAATGGACCTTCATCGGGTGTCACCCCATGGCGGGGACACAGTACTCGGGCTATGCGCACGCAAGGGCCAACCTGTTTCGCAACGCGCCCATGGTGGTCGTTCCTCCCGAGATGGACGACTTCGAGCGCGCCGAGGCGCTCGAGCGGCTGAAGCACCTCCTCGAGCCATGCGGCTTTGGCAGCTACACCCTCGCCACACCCGATTTCCACGACGCGCAGATCGCCTACACCTCCCAGCTTGCCCACGTGGTTTCGAACGCCTACGTGAAAAGTCCCGCGGCTCAGAGTCACAGAGGGTTCTCGGCGGGCTCGTACAGGGACCTCACGCGCGTTGCCCGCCTGAACGCACCCATGTGGACCGAGCTCTTCCTCGACAATGCGGACCACCTCTCGAAGGAGATCGAGATCATCATCGAGAACCTTCGCGACTACAAGGACGCGATCGACTCGCGCGACGCGAGGCGCCTGGAGGGGCTGCTCTCAGAGGGAGACCGCCTCAAGAAGGAGGCGGAGAAGAGATGAGTGACGTCATGACAATTCCCGTGACGACGCCGTCGCGCTCCTACGAAGTCCTCGTCGGCGCGGGGATACTCGATGAGGTCGGCATGCGCACGCGAAAGGCCTGCGGCGGCGACAGGGCCTGCGTCATCTCCGACAGCAATGTGGCACCGCTCTACGCGAACGCCGTCGGCGAGTCTCTCCGAGAGGCCGGCTACGCCTGCACGCTCCAGGTCTTTCCCGCGGGAGAGGCGTCGAAGAACATCGACACCCTCTCCGACCTTCTCGAGGGGCTGGCCGAGTCGGGCCTCACGCGCTCCGACGTCATCGTGGCCGTGGGAGGAGGCGTGACCGGCGACATGGCGGGGCTCGCCGCCGCACTCTACCTCAGGGGATGTCAGGTGGTACAGGTTCCGACGAGCCTCTTGGCCATGGTCGACTCCTCCGTCGGCGGAAAGACGGCGATAGACCTCAGTGCGGGGAAGAATCTCGCCGGCGCGTTCTTTCAGCCCTCGCTTGTCGTGGCGGACGTCGACTGCCTCGACACGCTGACGCCGAGCCTCTTTGCGGACTCGTGCGGAGAGGTGATCAAGCACGGCGTCATCGCCGACACCGAGCTGTTCGAGGCCCTTTCGGAGGTCCCGATGACCTCCGCAGACCTTGACTCGGACACCCTCACGCGCATCGTCTCCCGAAACGTCGAGATAAAGCGCGACGTTGTAAGCGAGGACGAGAGGGAGCACGGGCTCAGGCAGATCCTCAACTTCGGCCACACCATCGGGCACGCCATAGAGGCCGCGAGCGACTTCGAGCTCGGCCATGGATCCTGCGTAGCAGCCGGAATGTGCTGCATCTCGCGGGCTGCGGCAGAAAGGCAGTGGTGCAACGCCGATGTGCCGGAGCGCATCGAGAGCGTCGTTCGCGCGCACGGCCTTCCCGTCGACACCGACCTCGACGTTCGCTCCATTGTGACCCTCGCCCTCCACGACAAGAAGCGCAGGGGCAACTCGCTCGGCATAGTCGTCCCCGAGAGAATCGGACACGTCGTCGTGCGCCAGGTCTCCTCAGAAGAATTCGAGGAGCTCGTCATGCTCGGATGCGGCGCCGGCTCGAGGAGGCCGTGATGGACGTGGAGATCGAACCACGAGCCCTCGGCGGAACAGTATCGGCCATCGCCTCGAAGTCGGCAGCGCATCGTCTCCTCATCCTTGCGGCACTCGCGCATGGCAAGACAGACGTAGACTGCAACGCCACCTCGAAGGACATCGAGGCCACGATTTCGTGCCTCGAGGCCCTTGGAGCACGCATCGCCCGCACCAGGCTCGGATTTCGCGTGAATCCCATTCCGCGCACGAGCGAGGGGGATCTCCTCCCCACGGCAATTCGAGACGCCACCCTGGATTGTGGCGAGTCGGGCTCGACCCTTCGGTTCATGCTGCCCACCGTTGCGGCGCTCGCCTGCGGAGCCTCGATAGAAGGGCACGGCAGACTTGCGGAGAGACCCCTCTCACCCCTCTACGAGGAGCTCGAGTCCCACGGTGCGCGACTCTCTCCACCGGGAGCCTTCCCCCTTTACGTCGACGGTCGCCTGCGAGGTGGACGGTTTTCCCTTGGGGGCAACGTCTCATCGCAGTTCGCAAGCGGCATTCTTCTGGCGGCACCCCTCCTTGTCGGGGACGTCGAGGTTGCCGTGGGCGAGCCCGTAGAGTCACGACCCTACATAGACCTCACCATACGCGCACTCGAGACGTTCGGCGTCGAGGTCAACGTCCGGAACGAGACCGGCGCCGGAGGCTCCTCAACGGTCTTTTCCATCCGCTCCGGGCAGCCCATCGTCTCCCCGGGGACCGTCGAGGTCGAGGGCGACTGGTCGAATGCCGCGTTCTGGCTCGCTTCCGGGGCAATCTCTGGAGCGGTCGGCGTGGACGGGGTCGACCCCATGAGCGCGCAAGGAGACCGAGCCTGCCTCGCGGCGCTCGGGGCATTCGGGGCGAGGGTCTCTCGTCGCGGATCGGCTGCGGTCGTGACGAGCGACCGCCTGAGGGGTCGCACCGTAGACGTCTCCGACATACCCGACCTCGCGGCCCCGCTCGCGGCCGTCGCCGCATTTGCGAAAGGCCGCACGCGCATCGTCGGCGCCGCGCGCCTCAGGCTCAAGGAGTCAGACAGACTCGAGACGATTCGCGCGGCGCTCTCGGCGATGGGCTGCACCGTCGAGGTTCATAATGACGAACTGATCATCGATGGAGCGGGAGCGCTCGAGGGCGGCGTGGTAGACGCCGCGAACGACCACCGCATCGCCATGATGGCGGCAATCTGTGCCGCACACGCCCAGGGGGAAACGACGATCCATGGGGCGGAGTGCGTCCAGAAGTCCTACCCGTCCTTCTTCGAAGACTTCAGGGCTCTCGGCGGAGTGGCCCGTGAAAGCGAGGCCTAGCATGCCCTCGACCTTTGGCTCCACCCTCAGGGTAAGCGTTTTCGGCCAGTCCCATTCTGCGGCCATCGGCTGCGTCGTCGAGGGGCTTCCCTCGGGAATCGCGGTTGACACCGAGGCTCTCGAGCTGTTCATGTCTCGCCGGGCTCCCGGACGGGGAAGCTGGTCGACCCCGCGCAGCGAGGCCGACGCGGTGCGCATCGTCAGCGGTCTCAACCAGGGGGGCGAGACATGCGGCGCCCCCCTCGCCATGCTCATCGAGAACACGAACGTACGCCCAGGAGACTACGACAGCCTTAGGTACGTCCCCCGTCCAGGACACGCCGACTTCACCGCCTGGGCGAAATGGAACGGAAACCAGGACGCATCAGGTGGGGGCCACTTCTCTGGGCGTCTCACCGCGCCGCTGTGCGCTGCCGGCGCCGTCGCCCTGCAAGCGCTCGGACTCCGGGGCGTAAGGATAGGCGCGCACCTGCTCGAGGTGGCAGGAATTACTGATGAGGCCTTCGATGCGCTGGACAACTCCCCCGCCGCAAGCCAGCGCCTCCGCGCCCAGCTTGACGCCCTCGCGGACGGGCGCACCTTCCCCGTGCTGAGCCAACCTGCGGGAGAGCGCATGGTCTCGGCGATCGACGATGCCCGGCGGGCCGAGGACTCCGTGGGCGGCATAGTGGAATGCGTAGCCGCGGGAATGCCTCGGGGAATTGGCTCCCCCATGTTCGATGGCATCGAGAACATGATCGCCCGCGCCGCCTTCGGAATACCCGCCGTTAAGGGCATCGAGTTTGGAAGAGGCTTTGACGTCGCACTCTTGAGGGGGTCCGAGAACAACGATCCCTACGAGATGCGAGACGGGATGCCGACGCCCTCCACCAACAATGCGGGAGGGATTCTCGGCGGCATCTCTACGGGCGCACCCCTGCTCTTCAGGCTTGCAATCAAGCCCACGCCGAGCATTGCGCGCCGACAGCGCTCCGTGAACATCAGGACATCGGAGACCGAGGAGCTCGAGATCCGGGGAAGGCACGACCCATGCATCGCCCCGCGCGCCGTACCCGTGGCGGAGGCCGTATGCGCCCTGTCACTCCTCGACGCCATCCTCTCCTATCCACCCGAAGAGATGCATCTGGGGGGCGCGGGCCAATGAATGAGCTCAATGACATCAGACGTGAGATCGACTCGAT
>JAGAWD010000501.1 GCA_017941585.1 Olsenella sp.
ATTTGCCGCTCGCAAAGGGCCTCGAGTTCGACCACGTGATCGTGCCCGACGCGCAGGCCGAGGTCTACCCCGACACGCCGCTTGCGCGCCGCCGGCTCTACACGGCCATCTCGCGCGCCATGCACGAGGTCGACGTCATCTCGCAGGGTACGATGACGCCGCTTCTGGCCGGAAGGTGACATCCGCGCAAGGGAAAGCGACCCTTGACACGTCCCCTCCCACTCGCGGTATTGTGAAAACGATTCCACGTCCGGAGGGGGTTCCATGGACATTAACGAAATCGCCCGTCTGGCCGGGGTGTCCCGCGCCACGGTCTCGCGCTACCTCAACGACGGCTACGTCTCCGAGGAGAAGCGCCGTCTCATAAAGAAGGTCATCGACGAGACGGGCTACGTCCCCTCTCGGCAGGCACAGACCCTTCGCACGGGCAAGACCAAGCTTGTCGGCGTCATCATCCCCAAGATCAGCTCGGACTCCGTCAGCCGCATGGTCGCGGGCATGACGGGCCACTTTCGCGAGAAGGGCTACCAGATCATCCTCGCGAACACCGACAACGACTCGAAGTTGGAGGTCGAGTACCTTCGGCTCTTCACCGGTCGGAACAAAGTGGACGGCATCATACTCATCGCCACGGTCTTCACGGCGGCGCACATCCGCGCCCTGGAGTCCGCCAGCGTGCCCGTAGTCGTGCTAGGCCAGAAGATCGAAGGCCAGTCGTGCGTCTACCAGGACGACTTTCACGCCATCTACCAAATGACGCTCTCTGCGCTCGAAAACGGGTCGCGCCCCGCATACCTCGGGGTCCGCGAGGACGACGTCTCCGCTGGACAAGAGCGACATGCGGGATTCTTGGCGGCGTGCAAGGAACTCGACGTGGAGGTGCCTCCAGAGGCGGTGATCCTGGGAGACTTCAGCATAGACTCCGGCTACTCCTGCACCGAGCAGCTTCTCGACGCCTACCCTGAAGTCGACACAATCGTCTGTGCCACCGACAGCATCGCCTTCGGCGCCATTACCTGCCTCAGGGAGTACGGTCACGCGATACCCGATGACGTGCAGGTGACCGGCTTGGGAGACGGCACCCTCTCGCAAGTGGTGAGCCCCGCGCTGACCACCGTGCACCACTTCTACCGCGACTCCGGCCTCGAGGCGGCAAAGCTCCTCGTCGACGCGATGGACAGCGGCGGCGCCATCCCGCGCGACATACGCATGGGCTACGAGATCCGAAGGCGCCGCTCCACACGATAGGGCTGTGCCCCTGCAAACATCGACGAATGGCGCCTCCTCTGGACGCGCGGGACGCGCTTGCACGTCCACAAATTGTGTTGTCTTATGGATTGGCTACCGTTTACCGATGTTTTGCTACCGTTCACCCCGTATATAACGTTTAAAGTCCAATTCTTCACTTTTTGGTTGTATTTCTATGGTTGTGAGAACGATTCCACATCGTTTCACACGAGTTACTTTGTGTTTTTAGTTTTGCGTGGTACGTGTTTATGAGAACGTTTTCAGTTCCATGAGCAAATAGAAGGGGGAACCATGGCACTAGACCACAAGCAAGCAGCCAAGGAGATTCTTGAGGCGGTGGGCGGAAAGGACAACATCGTCTCCGCCGCGCACTGTGCAACTCGTCTCCGCCTCGTCATCGCAGATGACTCCAAGATCGACAAGGAGGCCGTCGACAACGCCGTTGGCGCCAAGGGCAACTTCCAGGCCTCCGGTCAGCTCCAGGTCATCTACGGCACGGGCACCGTTGACAAGGTGTACGACGAGTTCATCGCGCTCTCTGGAGTTGAGGCAGCCTCCAAGGACGAGCTGAAGGAGGCCGCGGCCGCCCAGGGCAATCCCTTCCAGCGCGCCATCAAGGTTCTGTCCGACGTGTTCGTCCCCATCATCCCGGCCATCGTGGCCTCCGGTATGCTCATGGGTATCATGGGCGCCATCAGCTACATGGGAACGCCCGTGGCCGATGGCGGCGCCGGCTTCTTCGCGCTCGACACCACCAACGTCTGGTGGCGCATCGCGGCCCTCATCAACGCCTGCGCCCTCGCCAACCTCCAGATCCTGCTCGGCTTCTCTGCGGCAAAGGTCTTCGGTGGCAACCCCTACCTCGGTGCATCCCTGGGCGCCCTGCTCATCAGCTCCGACTTCATCAACGCCTATAACGCGTCGGCCGCCATCGCAGACGGCACGATGATCACCCTCGACGTTATCCCCGGCCTCTACAGCATCGACTGGATCGGCTACCAGGGTCACGTCATTCCCATCCTCGTGGGCGTATGGATCCTCTGCTTCTTCGAGAAGCGCCTCCACAAGGTTGTTCCCGAGATGCTCGACCTGTTCCTGACCCCGCTCCTGTCCGTCTCCCTGGCCGCCTACATCACGATTCTCTTCATTGGCCCGATCTTCGTCTGGCTCGAGAACAGCATCCTCGGCGTCCTCATGTTCCTGCTCTCCGTGCCTCTGGGCCTTGGCTACATCCTGATCGGCCTCATCTACTCGCCCTCCGTCGTCACCGGCCTGCACCAGATGTACACCACCATCGACGTCTCGATGCTCGCCCAGTACGGCGTCACCTACTGGCTGCCCATCGCCTCCGCCGCCAACATCGCACAGGGCGGCGCCTGCCTCGCAGTCGCGCTCAAGACCAAGTCTGAGAAGACCAAGGCCCTTGCGATTCCCTCTGGCATCTCCTGCCTGCTCGGCATCACAGAGCCTGCGATCTTCGGCGTGAACCTCCCCAACCTCAAGCCCTTCATCTGCGGCATGATCGGTTCCGCCTGCGGCGCTCTCATGTGCTTCATCTTCCACCTCGCCGCCAGCGGCACCGGCGTCACGGGCATCTTCGGCATACTCCTCTGCATTGCCCAGCCCGTTCAGTACGTCATCATGTTTGCCGTCGCCTTTGGCGTGGCGTTCGCCCTCTCGATGTTCTTCTACAAGGATCCGGAGAAGGCGACCGCGTAATCGCGAACACCTCACACGTGAGGGGGAGCGGCTGAAGCCGCTCCCCCTTTTGCAACGAAACGAAAGTCTAATCGGCTCAGGAAGAAGGAGCACTATGGCAGACAACTCATGGCGTATGGGCTTTCATATCGTCCCGCCAACCGGATGGCTCAACGACCCCAACGGTCTCTGCCAGTTCAGGGAGATCTACCACGCCTTCTTCCAATACAGCCCAGACTGGCCACGCGGCGGAGAGCGCTGCTGGGGCCACGCTACGAGCACTGACCTCGTAAGCTGGAGGTACCACGGCATCGCCCTCCACCAAGACATCCCCGAGGACGCAAACGGCGCCTACTCCGGCTCAGCGTTCATCGAGCGTTCCCAGGCGGCCGACGGCGGGGACCGCTTGCGCCTGTACTACACCGGCAACGTGAAGCTTGCCGGCGATCATGACTACATCCTCTCCGGGCGCGAGGCAAACGAGATCACGGTCACGAGCGACGACGGCCTGGCCTTCTCCCCCAAGCGCGTCCTGCTGCGAAACGACGACTATCCCCCCTTCTGCTCGTGCCACGTGCGTGACCCCAAGGTGTGGGAGCAGGACGGGACTCGCCGCATGGCACTGGGGGCGCGCGACCGCGACGGAAACGGCCTCGCCCTGATCTTTGACTCCGACGACGGCATCTCCTGGCGCCACCGCAACAGCATCAGGCCGCGCAACCACTTCGGATTCATGTGGGAGTGCCCCGACGTGATCCGCCTCGACGAGCGCGAGTTCCTCGGCATCTGCCCCCAGGGAATGCCCGCCAAGGATGCCGACGGGATGGGGACGTCATGGTCCGGCTACATTCCGCTGTCGGCGCCTGCCATAGAGACCGTCGAGGCAGATGAGTCCGCCTACGTCGAGTGGGACGGAGGCTTCGACTTCTACGCACCCCAGACCTTCGTGGACGACCAGGGCAGGACCATCCTCATCGCATGGGTCGGCATGCCCGAGGACGACTTCAAGGGCCAGCCCAAGGAGCTCGACTGGATCCACTGCCTGAGCATCCCGCGCGAGGTCTCGGTCGACCCCGCCGATCCCACCCACCTGATGCAGTGGCCGGTTTCCGAGGTCGAGGGCCTGCGCAGGGATGAGGTCTCTCTCCACGGCAATGGCTCCGATGTCACTAGGGGCGAGATGGGCGTCGCCTGCCATCAGGCAGACATCGTCGTCGAGGGCATCGAAGGCGGCCTCACCCTCACCCTCGACGACTCGCTCGAGATAGCATGCGAAGACGAAGAGCTTCGTCTGACGTTTCTCGATGCCTCCGGCGCCGGCCGAGGCACGCGCGCCATGCCACTGGACGAGGCGAGCGGGTTGCGCGTGCTCGTGGACAACTCCGTCGTCGAGGTATTCGCGAACAACGGGCGCACGTGCATGACCAGCCGATGGTTCCCCGCGTCGGAGGAGCTGACCGCGTCCCTCTCGGGCAAGTTCGCCCTGGCGCGCGCATGGCGCATGGCCGATGGTATGGTATACGAGAGCTAGAGTCCCGACGCGCGGCGACTCTCCGCGCCCCTGGAGGATGTCCCATGCTTCCCAAGCTGCTCTGTGCACTCATCGGATATGCCCTCGGAAACTTCCTCACGGCTGACCTCGTCTGCAGATTCGCCGTGGGCAAGAGCGTGTTCGACGTTGGAGTCGGGAACCCCGGCATGGCAAACGTGGGACACGAGCTGGGTACCGGCCCGGCAATCGCGGTGCTCGCCGGCGACATCCTCAAGACCGTCCTCGCCTGGGCGGCAGCGCAGCTCATCTGTCCGGGCGACGGTCTCTCCGCCGGCCTCGCCGCCACGCTCGGCACTACGCTCGGCCACAACTTCCCGGCCTGGCACCGCTTCAAGGGAGGAAAGGGCGTCACCACGACCTGCTCGGCAATCATCCTGGCATCGCCCGTAGCCGGTGTCTGCGCATGTCTCGTCGGTCTCGCAACCGTAATCTTCTCGGGATACCTCTGCTTCGGCGCCGTGGCCATCACCCTCGCCTTCGCGCTGCTCATGCTCTTGGGCGGCGCCGGCGCCGACGTGGTTTGCTACGCCCTCGCCTTCGCCCTCCTCATGGCACAGGCACATGGCAGCGCCATGAGGGCAGCGCTCGAGGGCACCCAACGCAGGGCAAGCATCTCGGTAAAGTTCTGGGAGAAGGTTCGCGGCAAGAGGCGGTAACGCACTCCCGTCGAGCGATTGCATTCGCGGAGGGAGGGCGGCACGCCGGTTGGAGCCAGGGGCCATCTGGGCCGCCCGGGGCGAGTGGGTCGCCCGGGGCGACTAGACTGCCGAGCTGTCGAGCACATCGAAACGGTTAACGCGTATGAGAATCTGCTCGACGCCGACCATGCCCCACAGCCTGACGCGCCTGCGCCGCCCGCCGCCCACGTAGACGCGAACGCTCTGGTGCCCCGTAAAGCTGTTCGGGCGCAAGCGCTCCATTCGGTCGACCTGCTCATAGCGCACGGTGCAGCTTGGCCCGAGCACGGGGCGTATCGTCATGTAGTCCTCATACGTGACCACACGATAGCGCCTCATCCCAAGCCACATGAAAAACGTCACCACCACGAACGTGCAGAAGAACGCAAGCAACACCGTGTCGTCGGCAGAGTAGGCGCCGAGGCTGCAGAGCCAGCTGAGCAGCAGGCCAAGAAGCGACATGAACGCCATGACGAGGACGAGCGTGCGCAGGAAGGTCACGGACACGGAGTAGGAGTCGTGGTGGCGATGGTGTCGCTCCGACATGCCCGCTCCGTCCATGAACTGGAGAAGCAGTGCCACAATTGGGACGAGGACGGTGATCGCCGCCAGGACGGCGCGCATCACGGCTCACACATCCCCGGCGCGCCCAAGCGGGCAGAAGCCCTGTTACCTGCGAAACGCCACATCGTGCGCCCTCCAGAATCGAAACGACGGCACGCCGCCCCCGCGGCGCGCCCCGCCATAGCGACAGCCAATACGCCCATCGTCTCGAGCCTATGCGGGCGCACCTTGAGCTCACATCAATAATCGTATCGTTGCGCTCAAGCTTACGCGACGGCGGAAGGAAAAGCGCCGACAAGCTGCCACACGGACGTGCGCGCGCCGTGAACGACGTGCGAGGAAGTACACCGCCCCGCAAAGGGTAGGTTTCGCGGCGCGAGCGGCAGATAGGCGATGTCCGGACCAGAGGCTTCAACGTAACTGCAGGTCGAGCGAACCTCGCTCCGGCGCAAAACCGCTTCGAGTGCGTCACCCCGAGGACCCTCCGGCGCAAAATGTCGTCGAGTGGGACCCCGGACAAAATCTCGGACCTCGCATGGGGTCCAGGGAGGGGGTCCGATGTACACGAAGGAGGAGCGGGAGGGTATCCTCTGGGAGTTCCACCGGAGCGGCCTCACGGTCAGGCAGGCATGCGACAGGCTGAGGCTGTTCCCGACCAGGAGGAACCTCTACCGGTGGCTGCGCATGGAGGGTGCCGGCGAGCTCGTCGCGACCGAGATGCCGGACAGGGTCGCCCGCATGCACTGCGCCCACGGAGAGGGCAGCGCCGCCTACGCCAACCGCCGCCCCCGCGGCGGTAGAATCCCATCGTCGGAAGGCGGCGGAGGGAGGCCGGGGTTGGCGGACATCGGGAGGCTCGCGGAGCAGACGGACTGGCGCGACTGGGGCGCGGACCTGCCGGAGGACCCGGCCGAGCGCGCGCGGATGGCGGAGGTCAAGCTCGCCGAGGCGCTGGCGGTGTTGGACGTCCTAAAAGCACCAGGCCCTGGCTCTTTGACCAGCGCGGAGAGGTACCGCGCGGGGCAGGCGGCCAGGGAGGCGAGCCCGCTGGTGAGGCTCGCTGACGTCTGCGGGACGCTGTCGATACCCAAGAGCACCTACCTCGGCCAGCGGGCCAGGCTCTCCCGGCCCGACCCCAAGGGGCCGCTCAGGGCCCGCGTGAGGGCGTCCTTCGAGGCCAGCGGCGGCGCCTACGGCTCGGAGAGCGTGACGGCCGACCTCAGGTCCGGGGAGGGCGAGCCGGTCTCGTGGCGCGACCTCGGCGAGGGCGACATGGACACGCCCGTCGTCGCCTCGGAGAAGGTCGTGCGCGCCATCATGGCCGAGGAGGGCCTCGTCGCCCGCAAGGCGGCCGAGGTCCGCCGCCGGGCCAGGTACAACAGCTACCGCGGCGAGCTCGCCAAGAGGCCCGGCAACCTGCCGCTGCGCGAGGACGGCACGCACGACTTCTCGGCGCCGGCGCCGGGCGTGCTCGCCGTCACGGACGTCACCGAGTTCGCGCTCGACGGCTTCAAGGCCTACCTCTCGCCGGCGATCGACTGCTTCGACGGCTGGCCCGTGTGCTGGCGCCTCTCGGCCCACCCCGACAGGGAGCTCATGGTGGGGATGCTCCGCGACCTGGTGGCCGAGGTGCGCCCGAGCGAGGGGAGCCCCCTGGTCGTCCACAGCGACGGCGGGGCGGTCTACATGACGGACGAGTGGGCGCGCGTCTGCGAGGAGGGCCACGTGGTGCGCTCCATGTCCAGGAAGGCGAGGAGCCCCGACAACGCGAGGTGCGAGGGCTTCTTCGGCACGCTCAAGAGCGACTTCTTCGACCACCGCGACTGGTCCGGGGTGACGTTCGAGGAGTTCGAGGCGGCGCTCGGCGAGTACATCGAGTGGTACCGCAGCAAGAAGCTCAAGAAGGGGCTAGGATGGAAGACCATCAGGCAGCACCGCGTCGACCTTGGGTACGCGGCGTGACCTGACGGTCCGGCAAAACGTCCGGGGTCCCAATCGTCCACTCGAGGCCAATTTGCGCTCCGACTCCACGCGTGTTTTCGATCGTGGCCATCCTTCACGCGGACACGCCGACAGGGCAATCCGCCAGAAGCTTCAAAGAGCCGTTTTGTCTACCTGTGTGAATCGGGCTCAGGGGACTCCGTCCCCATTCGCATGTCGTTATAATATGAGTCTTACCGTTACCGAGAGTTAGGGCATACCTCCACATGAATCTAGGGACGACGCTCCTTTCGCTTCTCCCCCTTGCGGGGCTTGCAGCGATCGTCACACTTACGACCTGGCAGATGGCGTCAGCGCGGCGCGGGCCGCAAGGCCGCGGAGGAGCCGGCGATGCCGGTCCCCGTCACGCCGCACCGGCGTCGTGCGGGAACGGCGCTTCGCGCGCTCGGGACGCCGCCCCCTCATGGGGCACCGTCGCTTGGGCGTGCTTCTTCGCCGCGCTCCTCATGGTCGCCACGGTGCTTCGGGCCGCGGGCATCTACGACGGCAGCTCGGAGTCAATCGCCATCTTCTCCCTCGTCGCGACGGCCTCTGGCCTCGCCGTCCTCCAACGCGACCGCATCGAGCGGTGGTACTGCCGACGCCTGAGCGACGCCGCCCTGCACGGATGCGTCCTCGCGGCGCGTGGCTTCATCCTCGTGCTCGTGGTCTCCACCCTCGCCTACTACGTCCTCGAGACCCCCTGGAACCCCGACCCGTCCCTCATAGACCCCATCTCCCGATCATGGGAGCAGTCGATGATCTGCTGCGCGATGCTTGCGCTCTGGCTTCTCTTCCGGCGCCGCAGCTGGGGATGCAACGTCCTTCTCGCGGCGCTCGCCGTCTCCGGAATCGCGCAGTACTTCGTGACGACGTTCAAGGGCAGCGCCATCATGCCCGGCGACCTCCTCGCGCTCGGTACCGCAGCCGCCGTCGGAAACTCGCTGCGCTTCCAGGTCGGCGACAGCGTCATGGGAGCGCTGACCCTCGCCTGCGTGGGACACGCACTGCTCGCGTTCGTCGTGCCGGCAAGGGTTTGGGAGAAGGGAATGCGGGTGACGGCCGAGAGCGAGCGCGCCCTCGGAGATTGGGAGCGCGCCGGGGTTGGCCTGCGCGCGGGCCTGCGCGCGGGCATCACGGCGCGCAACCTCCCCCGCATCGCGGGCGCGGCTCTCTGCATGGGGCTCGCCGTCGTGTTCGGCACCGCAGCCTACGGCAGCTCGCTCGCCGCCTCCGAGCACCTCGCGGAGATGAACGTGAAGTTCTGGGAGCCCAACCAGGCCTACCGCGAGAACGGCTTCCTCACGAGCTTCGTCTCAATCGCACATGACATGCCCATCAGGAAGCCGGCGGGCTACACGGAGGACGCCGCCCTGGAGCTGGAGGCCGTCTGGGCCAGCCGGGCCGAGGAGGACGAGGGGCCCTGGCAGAGCTACCAGCTCTCCGCGACGCAGTTCTCGGAGGTGCTCCCCAGCGTCGTGTGCGTCATGAACGAGACCTTCGCCGACCTAAGGGTGCTCGGAGACTTCGGCTACGAGGGACCGCGCTTCTTCAGCTCGATGGACGACTGCCTCTCGCGCGGCGCGCTCTACGTATCGGTTCTCGGCGGAGGCACCTGCAACACAGAGTTCGAGTTCCTCACCGGCGACTCCATGGCGTTCGTCGGACAGGGAAAGTACCCCTACAACCTCTACGACCTCTCGGGCGTCGGCGCCCTCGCCGGCCAGATGCGCGAGCTCGGCTACGCCACCACGGCCATCCACCCCAACCTCGCCTCCAACTGGAAGCGCGACAAGGTCTACCAGCAGTTCGGCTTCGACAGGTTCCTCGACATCCAGGCGTTCGAGGGAGCGCCCACCTTCCACAGCGGCGTGACGGACGCCGCGACCTACGACAAGATCCTCGAGGTGCTTGAACAGGACGGTCCGCAGTTCGTCTTCGACGTGACCATGCAGAACCACACGGGATACGACCAGTTCAACATCCCCGGGGAGGCGCTCACCCACTACGCCATCGAGGGTCAGTCGGAATACGACAACGCCCAGCTCAACGAGTACCTCACGTGCATCGAGGAGTCCGACAGGGCACTCGAGGAGTTCGTGGGGAGGCTCCGCGGACTCGACAAGCCCGTCATCCTCCTCTTCTTCGGCGACCACCAGCCCAACATCTCGCAATGGGAGCTCGAGCGGGTCTCGCCCGGCAAGGAGAACGACGTCGCCCACGTCATGAGGGCCTACCAGAGCGTCTACATGACCTGGGCGAACTACAACGTGGCAGGCAGCGCCCAGGCGAGCGAGGCGAAAGACACGAGCGTGAACTACCTCGGCGCCCTGTTCGCGCAGGAGGCGGGAATCCCCCTCACGACGTACCAGAAGTCTGCCGTCGGCATGGCGAAGAGGCTTCCCGCCATCACGCTCGTCGGTTCGCTCGACCCGAGCGGGACCTGGCACGACTCGAAGGACGCAAGCTCCCCCATCGCAGACGTTGTGGGAGAGCTTGCATACATCAACTACCTCGAGTTCGGCTCGAGGGTGTAGGTCGTCAGAGCGTGCGCAGCGCGTCGACGAGGGCGGTCTTCCCCTCGGTCTTGGCGTCCTTCATCTTGATTACCTTGGCGGGGCAACCCGCGACCACGGCGCCCGCGGGGACGTCCTCGACCACGACGGCGCCGGCCGCGACGACGGCCCCCGCGCCCACGCGGACGCCCTCGATCACCACGGCGTTCGCGCCGAGCATGACGTCGTCCTCGATGACGACGGGGGTCGCGCTCGCGGGCTCGACCACGCCCGCGAGGACCGTGCCCGCGCCCACGTGGCACCTCTTGCCCACGATGGCGCGGCCGCCCAGGACGGCACCCATGTCGATCATGGTGCCCTCGCCTATCACCGCGCCGATGTTGATGACGGCGCCCATCATGATGACGGCGTTGTCGCCGATCTCGACCTTCTCGCGGATGAGCGCGCCCGGCTCAATGCGGGCGTTCACGCCCTTGAGGTCGAGCAGGGGCACGCCGGAGTTGCGGCGGTCATTCTCGACCACGAGATCAGCGATGTCGCCGGCGTGCGCGGCGAGGATCGGCTCGAGCTCGGCCCAGTCGCCGAAGACGACCTTGTCGCCCGAGCCGAAGACGTGGGCGTCCCCCCAGTCTATGCTGGAGCCCTCCGCCTCCTTGACGTAGAGCTTGACCGGCGTCTTCTTGGGTGCGGTCGCGATGTAGTTGATGATCTCCTGAGCGTCCAATGCGTCCCCCCCTAGTTCTCGAACATGAGCTGGTCGAAGGTATAGAACCCCGGCTCCTTGCCGACGATCTTCCGGGCGCAGGCAACGGCTCCGTTGACGAAGATCTGGCGGCTCGTGGCGCGGTGCGTGAGGCAGACCTCCTCGTCGGGCCCGAAGAAGTGCACCTCGTGCGTGCCGGCAACGGTCCCGCCGCGCAGGCTATGCATGCCAATCTCTCGCTCGGGGCGCGCGCCCACCATGCCCTCGCGCCCGTACGCCACGGGGTCCGAGCCGTCGGGGTCGACGGCGGCGAGCAGGAGGTTGGCCGTGCCCGAGGGGGCGTCGGCCTTCTGGTTGTGGTGCGTCTCCACTATCTCGACGTCGAAGCCCGAGAGGGCGGATGCCGCCTCGGCCGTGAGCCTGCGCAGGACCGCGACGCCGATGGAGTAGTTCGCCGAGTGCACGACCGCGCTCCTGTGGCCCAGGGCGCGCAGGCGCGCGAGCTCCGCCTCGTCGAAGCCGGTGGTGCCACTGACGAGGGCCGCTCCCGTGCGCGAGACGTAGGCGAGCACGTGCGAAAGCGCGCTCTTGTTGCTGAAGTCGACCGCGAGGTCGGCCGCGGGTGCCTCCATGTCGAGGTCGTCGGCGTTGCCGACGTCGTAGGTGCCGACTATCTCGAAGCCGCCCTGCTCGGCCATGGTGCTCGCGATGAGCGAGCCCATGCGTCCGCCGCCGATGAGAACGACGGTGATCCTTCCCTCTCCCCTAGCCAATGAGACCAGCTCCCTTCAGTGCGTCGACGAGGCGTTCGCGGTTTGCCGCGGCCATGGGCCAGAGCGGCTGGCGGTACACCTCGGTAATGAGCCCCATCTCGGCGAGCGCGACCTTGACGGGAATGGGGTTGACCTCGCAGAAGAGCGCGTGGATGAGGTCGAGGTTGTCGAGCTGCAGGGCGAGCGCGGCCTCGTGGTCGCCCGCGAGCCAGGCAGCCACCATGTCGTGCGTGTCCTTGGGCGCGACGTTGGCCCACACGGAGATGACGCCCGAGCCGCCGAGCGAGAGGATCGGCACCACCATGTCGTCGTTTCCGGAGTACATGCGGAAGTCGTCGGAGAGGTAGCGCGCCACCGTCGTCGCGTAGGCGATGTTGCCCGAGGCCTCCTTGATGCCGCAGACGTTTGCGTGCCTGGAGAGGCGGGCGACGTTCTTCTCGCTGATGGAGCAGCCCGTGCGCCCGGGGATGTTGTAGAGGATGCAGGGGACGTCCACCTTGTCGAGGACGGTGGTGAAGTGGCGGTAGATGCCCTCCTCGTTGCTCTTGTTGTAGTAGGGCGTGATGAGGAGAAGCCCGTCGATGCCGCGCTTCTGGAGCCCGAGGCTCTTGTTGAGCGACTCCTCGGTGGCGTTCGAGCCGGCGCCGCCGATCACGGGGATGCGGCCGGCCACGCGCTCGATCACGCACTCGGCGACGGCGTAGTCCTCGGCGTCGGTCATTGTGGAGGACTCGCCCGTCGTGCCGAGCACGAGAATCGCGTCGGTGCCGTTCTCGAGGTGGAAGTCCACCAGGCGCTCGAGCGCCTCGAAGTCGACCGAGCCGTCCTCGCGAAACGGCGTGACGAGCGCGACGACGGATCCGGTGAGGTTTGTGATGTCCATGGTTCTTGCTCCCTTCGGGCGCGGGCGCCCAGCCTACGTGCAACGTATATCCTGCGAACACCAGGTGCCGTCGGGCGCCATCGCCTGCGGCACGCGCCCCTATGGACGCGCGGTCTTGCGCTTCACCCCGGGCGAGCCGCGGCGCGCTCCCAGCTCCTCCAGGCGTTCGGCTATGGGCAGGACGTCGAGCGTGGCGAAGTAGTCTGCCGGCGTCTCCGCGCGGCGGATGAGCCTCGTGGAGCCGTCCTCGCGAAGGAGCACCTCGGCCGAGCGCAGGCGGCCGTTGTAGTTGTATCCCATCGAGTGCCCGTGGGCGCCCGTGTCGTGGATGAAGAGAAGGTCGCCCTCCTCCACCTCGGGAAGGAGCCGGCCCGTTGCGAGGCGGTCGCTGTTCTCGCAGAGCATGCCCACCACGTCATACTTGTGGGTGGCGGGCGCATCCTCCTTGCCCATCACGGTGATGTGGTGGTAGGCATCGTAGAGCATCGGGCGCATGAGGTTGGCCGCGCAGGCGTCGACGCCCAGGTAGTCCCGGTAGATGTGCTTGTGGTGCGTGACGCGGCAGACGAGCGCCCCGAAGGGTGCCAGCATGAAGCGCCCAAGCTCGCAGGCGATGCGGACGCCTCCCATGCCGGCGGGCACGAGGACCTCCTCGAAGGCGCGCCGCACCCCCTCGCCGATCGCACGGATGTCGTTGGGCTCCTCCTCGGGACGGTAGGCCACGCCCACCCCTCCCGAGAGGTTCACGAGCGAGACGCGCACGCCCGTCTCGCGCTGGATGCGCACGGCAAGCTCGAACAGCAGGCGGGCGAGCGCGGGATAGTACTCGTTCGTGACGGTGTTCGAGGCGAGAAGCGCGTGCACGCCGAGCTCGCGGACGCCCCGGCGGGAGAGCTCGCGCGACGCCTCGAGCATCTGCGGCTCGGTGAGGCCGAATTTGGCCTTCCCGGGCGTGTCGAAGATGCCGTTCGCAAAGGCGAAGTCCCCTCCCGGGTTGAAGCGCAGACTCATGAACGCGGGGAAGCTGCCGACGGCCCTCTCCCACGCGTCGATGTGCGAGATGTCGTCCAGGTTGACCTGCGCTCCAAGCTCGGCCGCATAGGCAAACTCGCGCGCAGGCGTGTCGTTCGAGGAGAACATGATGTCCTCGCCGGCGAACCCCATGGCCTCGGCCAGCATGAGCTCGCACTCGCTCGAGCAGTCGACGCCGAAGCCATACTCGCGAAGGATCGAGATGAGCGCGGGGTTGGGCGTCGCCTTGACGGCGAAGTACTCCTTGAAGCCGGGGTTCCACGAGAAAGCCGCCTCAAGGGCGCGCGCACGCTCGCGGATGAGCTTCTCGCTATAGACGTGGAAGGGCGTGGGCCACGTTGCAGCGGCACGCTCGAGCTGCTCTTTAGTGACGAACGGATGCTTCTCCCCCATTGCTCCCCCAGACGCGCTGCAGGGGTGCCGCCGGGGCCCACGCGGCAGCGCCGCATGGCCAGGGATAGCGCTCCCGCAGATCTTCTCCACGGACAGTCCCGGCGGTATTCCCGCCGAGCCCACCGCCACGCCATGCCTGACGCGGAAGTTCGGCGGACATCGCCTCTCCCGGAATCCCTGCCCGCCGGCTCCTCCAGGACCATCGTGCCCGCTCCTCTATCGTGGGGACAACGCTAGCATCCACGCCCCGGCGGCGCAAGGTCACGCAACACACCGGCGAAGAAAAACTTCTTCCCAGGGACAGACATTTGAGGCTCGTCTAGCCACCCGGTCCCAATTCCAATCGGGCACCCGCTTGTTGGGTCTCCAAATCATCAAGACAGCCCTCCGCGAGGGTCTGCCTGCCCAAAAATTGCGGTTGCCGGCCCTCTTTTGACAAATCGCCGAGTACGAA
>JAGAWD010000046.1 GCA_017941585.1 Olsenella sp.
CCCCGGAACCCCGCCCAAACTCGCTGAGTAACGCTGCCTTTGTCGCTCGGCAACAGTTCGGAGCCACGCTCACCCCCGATGACGCGCCCGTAGTCTGTTGGCGGTGGCTTAATAACTAAAATGTTCTGGTCGAGACGTGAGCTATATCGTGGAGGACGGCCAATGGAGAGCAGCCAAATACGCCTTGAGACGAAGCTTGTAGGCGAGATACGAGGCACATTCTATGTGCCCTCCTACCAGCGCGGCTATCGTTGGGGCACAGACGAAGTGCTGCGCCTGCTGAACGACGTGTTTGACAATGGCAAGAAGAGCTATTGCTTGCAGCCGATCGTTGTGAGGAAGAATGGTGACTCTTACGAGCTCATAGACGGGCAGCAGAGGCTCACCACCCTGTATCTCGTCTATCGCTATATGAAGAACGCCAACCCGATGTACCTTGACGACCCGGCGTTTACCCTCGAGTACCAGACACGAGAGAACTCGGAGGAGTTCCTTCGAACCATCGATTTGGGCAGACGTGACGAGAACATCGACTTCTGGTTTATGGCCAACGCTTACGAGACGATCAAGAGGTGGTTTGAGGAGAACCTTAGGCTTCGCATGAGGCACATGGAGGAGTACCTAGATGAGGACGTCAAGGTCATCTGGTACGAAGTCGGTGAGGATGAGGACGCCATATCGCTCTTCACGCGCCTCAACATAGGCAAGATTCCGCTGACGAGCGCCGAGCTCGTCAAGGCCATGTTCCTTAGCGGCAGGGACGACATGTTGCAGGGCAAACAGGAGGAGATAGCACTCCAGTGGGACAACATGGAGAAGGAGCTCCACGACGACTCGCTGTGGTACTTCCTCACCAACAGGTCGACCGGAACCTACCAGACGCGCATCGACCTCGTGCTCGACCTCATCGCGGAGAAGCCCACGGGCAATCATGACAAGTACTACACGTTCTTCAGTCTGTACGAGCTGGCGCGCGAGACCTCTATCAATGACCTCTGGCGCAGGATCCAGCAGACCTTCCTTATCCTCAAGGACTGGCGAGAGAACCACGAGCTCTATCACAAGATAGGCTTCCTCATCGCCTCCGAAAAGATGACGCTCCTCGACGTGTTCCGCGAGGCCGAGGGCAGGACCAAGCGAGAGTTTCGGGCGACACTGGACGGCCACATCCGCGAGGCCATAAGGATAAAAGGCAACTACGGCGACCTGTCCTACGAGAAGGCCAACGAGTACCAATCCATAGCCACGCTGCTCCTGCTCTTCAACGTCGAGTCGGTGCGCCAGAACGGCGAGCAGACGGAGTGGTTCCCGTTCGACAAGCTCAAGCACGACGCGAAGGGCAAGTCCAACTGGTCGCTCGAGCACATCCACGCCCAACAGTCGGATTCTCTGCGCACGCAGGAGGCCTGGCGCGAGTGGCTGAGACTGCACATACCATCCGTCGCCGAGGTGGCGGAGGACGAGGAGCTCACCGAGGCCATGCGGAACGCAGTCGACGCAGAGCGCATAGAGCGCGCGGAGTTCGAGAGCTTGCAGCGACGCGCCGAGACGATCCTCTCGACCGACGGCAGCATCGAGTTCATGCACTCCATCGGCAACCTCGCGCTCCTTAGCGCGAGCGACAACTCGGCCCTCAACAACTCCACCTTTGACGTCAAGCGTAACCAGATCATCGAGATGGACAAGGAGGGTCAGTTCATACCGTTCTGCACCAAGATGGTGTTCCTCAAGTACTACACCCCTTCCGAGGACAACCAGCTCCACTTCTGGGGACAGGCCGACCGCGTCGCCTACGTGCGGGCGATGAACCGCGTGCTGGCCGAGTACCTCGAAGAGCCAATCGCCATAGCAGAGGAGGCGTAGCGCATGAGCACGACGCTCCATTCCTTCATGGACATCTTCGGAACGACAGTCGACGACAACGGCGAGGAAATCGTCCTCGACAAGATCGTCATCCCCATCATCCAGAGGGACTACGCGCAGGGAAGGCGCGATCCCGACATCGACCGCGTGAGGTCCCGCTTCCTCGACGCGCTCTACAGGGCGGTTACCGAGAGTCCCGTCACGCTCGACTTCGTCTACGGCGACATCGACGAGAACGGCGTCATGACGCCCCTCGACGGCCAGCAGCGCCTGACCACGCTTTTCCTGCTGCACTGGTACGCAGCGCGAAGGTCCGGTATTCCCGACGGGGAATGCGAGTTCCTTCGTGGCTTCGGGTATGAGACACGCTACAGTGCCCGATACTTCTGCGAGGAACTCGTCGGCTTTACGCCCACGTTCACTTTCGTGCTCTCCGAGGAGATCGTGGACCAGGCCTGGTTCCCACTCGACTGGCTGAAGGACCCGACCATCGCCTCGATGCTCGTCATGCTCGATGCCATCGACGAGAAGTTCAGGGATGTGGACGACCTCTGGGAGCGCCTCAAGGGCGGCGCGATCACCTTCTACTTCCTGCCCATAAGAGACATGGGCCTCACCGACGAACTCTACATCAAGATGAACTCGCGCGGTAAGCCGCTCACCCGCTTCGAGCACTTCAAGGCGGAGCTGGAGCGCTGCATCCACGCTGCCGACGCGGAGGTGTCCGAGCGCGTCATGCGCAAGGTTGACCGCGACTGGACCGACCTGCTGTGGCAATACCGGGACTCCGGCACGGGAGGAGCCAACGACCTCATCACCGACGATGAGTTCCTGCACTACTTCCAGTTCGTGTGCGATGTGCTCTGCTATCGGGAAGGCAAGTCCCCGCAGGGCAGGAGCTCCGACGAGTTTGACCTGCTCGACACCTACTTTGCGGGCGATCGAGAGCGTGTGCTCGGCAACGTCACCACGCTCGAATCCTACTTCGACTGCTGGTGCCACATCGACGGCCACAAGAGCCCGACTGCCTTCCTCGAGTCCTGCATGGCACACGAGCCCGAGGCCGGGAAGATCGTGCTCGACGGCCCGGCCAAGGTGGACATCTTCGAGGACTGCCTCCACTCATACTCGGACAGGTCCGGCAGGCGCAGGCAGTTCCCCCTCAACCGTATGGTGCTGCTCTACGCTGTCACGTGTCACCTGCTACACCAGGGCGAGATTGTTTGGGATGACTACGTCCGACGGCTTCGCGTCGTCAACAACCTTATCCAGAACTCCGAGGACGCAATCAGCGACCGCATCGAGCGCAACCGCATGCCCGCCATCCTTGCTCAGGTCGATGCCATCATGCTGACCGGCTCCTTCGACGACTCGCTGGACCCCAGCTTCAACGCCAACCAGATCGAGGAGGAGAAGGTGAAGCAGGCCTTCCTCGAGGAGCATCCCGAGAAGGCGCCGCTGGTCTTCGCGCTTGAGGACCACCCCCTGCTCAAGGGGCAGATAGCCATCGTGGGCATTGACAACGTCGACTATGCGGACAGGTTCGCGTCGCTCTTTGCCTGCGACTAGGACCTGGTGGACCGCGCCATGATGTCCATCGATGACTATGGCCAGAGGGATCGCTACGGCTGGAAATACCAATATGGCTCGCGGTGGCAGGTCGCTTGGGACCAGCTATTCCACCGGAGCGCAAGCTCTGGCTTCGAGAAGACCAGCAAGGTATTGGTCGAGCTGCTGTCGAGGGCGGAGACGTTCTCAAATGACACGTTGAGCCATATATCCAACGAGTTCCTAGCGTCATGCGAGGAGTCGAGCCGATATCCCTGGAGGTACTACTACGTCAAGTACGATGTGTTCCGGCCGGGAAGATACGGCATGCACGGGATAAGCGACAAAGCCGCGAAACCATACGTTTCGACCGTCATGTGGACAGCCTCGAAATACTCCGAGAATGCCTACGTTCCCTATCTGAAGGCGGCCGACCCGGAGCATATATCACGGGACAAATACGGCCAGAGACTTTCATACGGTGACAGGCACATCATCTGCAAGAACGACGCGTACGAGCTACGACTTGACGAGAATGACGAAGTACTTGAGTCGTACCCCATTAGCCAGGACGAGGACGGGGTCGACACCGAGGACCGTGTGCTTGTCCTGAAAGAGTTTCTCGAGCTCATTGAGCCTGACTAGTGAAAGCATAAACGTGATTTAGCAAGCTACCTATTGCGTCCGTACACGGCCGCAATAGACCAAATCCAAGCCCGTCGGAGCTCCTCGTAGTCCGCACGCCACCTCGCTCTTGCGAGGCGGCGTGCGCTCACGTAGAGGGGCCCTCCGCGCTCGGATACCCCTGACAAGTTGTCAGGGGTAGTGCGGGGGAGACCCCGCGCCCCTAGCATCTCGTTTGTGTGTACACGGGAGGTCTAGGTCCATGAGGGGGATGGCAGTGAAGACGGCGAGACTCGAGATCAGGCTCGAACCAAAGGAGCGAGAGCTTGCTGATGAGCTGGCAAGGCACTACGGGACGACCGTCTCCGACCTCATGCGACTTCTCATCAGGGCGGCCGCGGCGAACCCGTCATCCACTGCACAGCCCATCCTCGTCCTCGACAAGCGGACCCTCGCCCAATACGTCCGCAACGTTCGCGCGCTGGGGCACCTCCTCAACCAGTCGACTCACGCCCTCAACGCGATAGCCAAGGCAGTGCGCGAGTCGGGCGTGGACGCCCTCGACCTCACTGAGGCGATGGAGGGCGTGTCCTATTCGCTGACAGAGGTTCGCAGGGACGCGGATGCGGTTCGCGAGCAGGCGGGTCGCCTCACGGGCATGCCGCTCGTGTTCCAGTGAGGCTTCCATGCCCTACGTCAAGCCCATCCCCGGCCATACCCGCACGGGAGGAATCATGCGCTACCTCGAGAAGGAGGGACGTGCTCTCGCGCACGACTTCCAGAGGATGAGCGTGCCCGTTGTCGGGGACGGACCCAG
>JAGAWD010000047.1 GCA_017941585.1 Olsenella sp.
CGTCGGTGGAGATGCCCAACGCGTTGGCGGTGAGCTTCCAGACGATCTGGGACTCCGCGAGGGTGGGCTTGTCGTGCATGTAGTAGATGGTCGAGCCATCTTCCTGGGGCACCTGCGTCATGTAGAGGCCCGAGGAGGTGGCTAGCGCCTCGGCGAGGTCGCCGACCGCCGTCTCTCGCGCGCTCTTCTCGGCGCGTATGGCGTTGCGCAGCTCGACGATCGCCCTGGTCTCGCTTGACTTGGACGAGACGAGGTTGCGCGCAGGCGTCTCGGCATCACACGCGAGGGAGGCGTAGCCGCCTGCCTTCCACGTGTAGCTCGTCAGCCAGGCGCGGTAGGTGCGCTGCCTGCCGTCGACGACCACGAGGGGGTCGCCAGCCTGCCACGCGGGACTCGCGATGCCGCTCGCCTCTAGCGGTCTGAACCGCATGCCGACCACCATGGGGCCGATGCGGCCAGCCACCTCGGAGGCGCGACCGTACTCGATGAGGGGGTTGCCCTCGACCGAGAGCACGTAGCCCGTCGTGCCGTAGAGCGAGGCCTCTCCCTCGGACCCCATGGTCCCGTCCTCGGTCCCCTCGGGGGATGCCGTGACGGACACGCCCGTGACTAGCACGTCATCGGTGCTGGTGGTGAGCGAGACGTAGGCGGTGAACGTAGCCCACGGGGCCTCGGAGAACGACCCGCCGTCGAGATCGTCCCCGCCATACATGAACCCACCACCGTCAGCCGTTTCGCCGTCGGCGTAGGGAGTCTCGATTCCGTCGAACGAGCCTCCGTCGTACCAGTCCTCCTTCTCGAACACGGAGGTGTCGTACCACGAGATGAGCGGCCTGCCCATGACGTCGCACGTGAGGTGGCAACCTGCCGCCTGTGCAGCGTAGGCCATGACGGACAGGCAGCTCAGTCCCTCGTCGTCAGGACGGCTCGCGACGACATAGTCGTCGTTGGGGAAACTCGCCGATGACAGCGACAGCCCGCAGGCGGTCGCGATGTCGCGTGTGATGGTAGCGAGCGTCGCGGGATATGCTGTCAGCACCTCGGAGTAGTCATGCTCCCCCAGGATGCGCAGGTTGTCTAGGCAGTGCAGGGCGATGGTCGAGCCGTAGCTGTCGGGCTGCTCGATGCCGTAGGTTCCGAGTCGGAGCCACTCAACGGTCCTGTCGTCGAACTCGACCCCGCACCACGGCACGAGGGTGGCGTCGGCGAAGTCGCAAGTGTCGAAGCGCTGGTCGTAGTTGGCGAGCGTGACGTCACAGCTGCCCATGACGGCGGCACCGATGTCGAAGGAGCCGGTCGTGCTGGTCGCCGTGGTGACGGACACGCCGCCCATGGCGAAGTCCTCGCCCGTCAGCTCCCGCACGGTGCCGTCGGCGAAGGTGAGGGTGGCCTTCAGGGCGACCTTGCTGTTCTCCGCAATCTTCCTGCGGAAGGCGAAGCTCGTGGACTGCATTCTCTACCTCTCGATGATGTCGAAGCTCAGGGTCTCCATGCGGGTGCCGAGCTTGGGGATTCTGTAATGCTTGAACGGGGCGCTGCGATCGCCCACGTAGAACTGACGCACCTGCAACTCGTTCTCCATGGGGTCGAAGTAGCGCACGTAGATGTACTCGGGGTTGAAAGCCTTCAGAATCTCCGAGGTCTGTTCGGCAGTCGGGTAGGCCCAGGTGAGCGCGATCTTGCGCTTCTGGCTCGTACGCTCCTTGTACATGCGGTTCTCGCCGTCGTGGACGCGGCCAGCGTCCGCCGAGGAGATGTCCTGCAAGCCCCACGACATCGCGCTCGGGTCGAGCGAGATCTCCTTGAGGGAACCACGAGAGGTTCCCACCGCCAGCATCGCCATGGTTGCCTCCTAAGTGAACTCGGGCGAGATCTCGCCGCTGCGGACGAGGTCCATGCGACCGCGCCACGAGGCGCGCGCGATCTCGCGGTTTCCGATGATCAATGGGATCTCGATGACCTGCTCGCCACGATCGCCGCCCATCGCGAGCGCCGCAAGCACGCCGCGCGTGACGCCGCCCTCGATGCCTTCTACGATTTGGTCGTTGTTGGCGACCGCAGTCCTGCCCCCCATCTGCCCCACCAGCTCGGGACCAGCTTCTCGCGCCACGAACAGCTCTCCCTCAAGCGGGAAGCCGCCTTTCTCGTACCAACTGACCGAGAAGTTGGGAACGCTCGGCGGGTTGATCGCGAAATGCCCCGTCACGCTGATGTGCGGAAGGCTGAGATGCGGGAGCGACCAGGAGAAGTTGAAAGCGGAACGTATGGCCGACACGGCACCCCGCACGGCATCCACCGCAGCGGAAAGCCTCTCTCCGATGATGGAAACAACCCCGTCGAACAGGCCGGAGAAAAACCCAGTCGCCCCTCCGAAGAGGGCGGTGATTCTACCCCACGTCCCTGACGCGATATTGCCAGTCTCGGACCACAGGTGGGAAAAGGTGCTCGCCACAGGCGTGGTCACGTTGGAGGAGAACCACATCTGAGCGGAAGCCCATCTCGACTGTACGTTCGACCACGCACTACCCGCCTCTTCGGCAACACTCTCCTTCCAGTCGGCCCACTTCGCCGAAATCGGACCCGTGACCTTTGAGGCAAACCAAGAATCGGTGCTTCCCCAGCTCTTGTTCACGCTCGACCTAGCATCGCCGAAGGCGGTCCCGATGTCGGTTCCGAGCGACGATGCCGTACCCGAGATGTCCGCGAAGCTACTGTCGAACCACGACGGGAGGCCGGTCCACTTTGACACGATGCTGGAATGCGACGTGGCAAGGCTGTCGCTCATAGACGTAGCAGCCGTGTCGGCATCTTCCGAGGCACCGCCCCACAGGCCAGACCACCACTCTTTGAACCCATCGATCTTCTCGCCGATCCAGTCAAAGAACGCCCCGATCTTCTCACCTATCCAATCGATGGCGTCACGCACCGGCGCGGGCAGCAGCTCTTTAAGGGTCTCCCAGTTCATCGCTATCGCGGCCACCGCCGCGACGACCGCACCGACAATGAGGGCAGGCCAACCGAAGACCATTGCGAATGCCCCGGCGACGAGCATGATGCCAGCGACCAGACCTGCCGTGTTAGCAGTGGTCGGACCATTCTCCATGAAGTCTTTGAAGCTGACCACGACAGCTGCGATGCCGCCCGCGAGGAGGGCAACGGGGCCGAGAAGGCCAAACAGCCCGCCCATGAACAGCCCTAGCGACGCAACGAGGGTGCCACCAATGATGAGGGCGAGATTCTTCCAGTCAACTCCATTCTTCCACGCATCAGCGAAGCCGATAACCGTCATGATGCCGCCAGACACCACGCCGATGAGCGCCGTCACCGGGCCGGTCATCCCTGCGAAGAAGGACCCGATGACCGCCACGACACCTCCGACAGCCATGCCGAACACGTTGAACCAGTTGATCCCGTTGGTGACGGCATCGTGCACTGCGGTCGCGAACAGCCCAACGCCGGTGACGAGGGCACCGAACCCTGCGGCCACCGGGCCGAATGCGAGCGCGAGACCGCCTATGAGAAGAGCCATGCCCGAGAGCATCTGCATAGTGTTCCCGAGGTCCATCCCATTGACCCAGGCGTCCCACACGCCCGAGACGTAGAGGATCGCGCCTGCGACCGCCATCGCGACACCCGCCAGCTTCTTGAACCTCTCGATTCCCTCTAGCGTGTCAGGAAGCAGCTTGTCGGCGATCTTCCAAGCGGCGAGACCACCAGCGACTGCCGCGATGTACGGCAGCAGCTTTACCATCTTCTCGGCAAGCTCGTCGGTCACGTTGGTGAGGTAGTCGTCGAGACCCGCGAGGAAGTCGTACGTGTCGAGGGGAATCTGATCCATAACCGACCCGAGGTCGGGCGTACGGTTGCCAGCACTGCTCCCGATTCCCGCCTTGCTGCCCGTATCGGAGGACGAGACGTCGGTGAGCTTGTTCAGCTCGTCGAAGCCCATGACGGAACGCTTGAGGTCCTCGACCTTCTTCTTGGCGTCGGATGCGGCATCGCCCGCGTTGTCAGTGGCGTCGGCGAGGTCCGCCAGTCCGCTCGTGTCGGCCGCGATGCCACTCGTGTCGAGTCCGGAATAGTCGACCTCGAAGGTGGCGTCGATGCCGAAGAAGCGCGCGATGGTGTTGGCGAGCATCTGGATGGCCTTGGCCGCTGCGATGGCATACGGGAGGATGGCGTTCAGCATGGGGATGAACACGTTGCCCACGGCTCGTGCCGCCATGGTGAACTGCGCCTTCAGCACGCGGAGCTGGTTGGCAGGCGAGTTGATGGTGCGCGCCATGTCGCCGTGCACCTGCGTGAGCTGAGTCATCATGAGGTGGTAGCGCAGCGCGGCCTTCTCGGCCTGCGTCATGTCGCTGACCTGCTTCTCGATGCCGAGGTTGGTCGCCTCGATCTCCATCCTCGCGACGGAGAGGTCGTAGCCGATGCGGCGCATGGGTTCAAGCTCGCCTGCGAAGCCCGACTGGACCTTGCGCATGGCCTCGTCGACGTCGAGGTTGTAGAAGGACGCGATGTCGTAGCCCAGCTGCGTCATGTTCTGGGACATGGTCGCCATGCGGTCGTTCGCGATGCCGAAGCCCGTGCCGATGCTCATGAGCACGCCCTGGAAGCGGGACCACTCGCCTGCGTCGATGCCCATGAGTGCCTGCACGGTCGCGGCAAAGCTGGTCGCTTCGTCGGTGAACTCGCCCATGGAGGCGGCAAACAGGTTCATGTCCTCGATATAGTCGGAGACCGCCTTGGTGCATTCGACGACCTTGTTCGCGACGAGCTTCAGGCCCGCCACGATCTTTGCGACGTCGATAAGGCCGAGGAGCCTCTGCGAGAGCGCCTTTACCTTGGATTGAGCCGCCTCGGCCTGTGCGGCGAGGTACTTCTGCGAGGACGCAACGGTGCGCGCTGCGGCGCCAGCGCTGCGCCACGACGGGGGCAGCTCCTTCACGGCTGCGGCGAGCTTCTCGACCGTCTGCGTGAGGGGCAGCAGCTCGGAGTTGAGTTTGCGGAAGGCCTCCGCGAACGCGTCGACGTCGAGGTCCTCGAACGCCTTCAGGGCGTCCGGGAGCTTTGCGAGGTTCTTGATGGGCGTGCCGATGCTGACGCCCTGAAGGTCCCTGAGGGCCAGCAGGGACTCTGCGAGCGGGCGAAGCCTTTCACCGGCGTCGAGCGGGATCTGGCGCACGGCCTCGGCGCCCGTCTTGAGGTTCTTCCCGAGCGTCGCGGGCATCGTGACGTAGGAGATTCCCGCGAGCGGCGAGAGGGACCTGAGACGCGCGTCGGTGTCCTCAGGGAGCAGCTCGATTGCCGCCCCGAGGTCGAGCATGCGCTCGGAGAGCGACTTGGGCACCTTGAGGGAGCCGACGCTCGAAAGCCCGGAAAGCGCGCCTATCCTCGCAGTCGTGTCGCTGGGGATCAGCTCCACAGCGGCGCCGAGGTCTACGAGGTTGCGGCTCAGGGAGGCGCTCATCTTGAGGTCCCTGAGCTGTTGCAGCTTGGAGACGTTTAGGCCGCTCACCGCGTTGGAGAGCTGCCTGACCGCGTTCTGTAGGCGTCCCAGCTTGCTCGCCGGGGCGTCAATGCCACGTTCCAGCTTGCCGAGGGCGGTGACCAGGCGGTTGATGCCCTTGGTCGCCGCGCTGGCGTCACCGGATACCTCGATGGCAAGCCTGTCGATAGTGCCCTCGGCCATCTTCGCCTCCTGCGCAGGTAGTCGTCAGAAGGCGGAACCTCTCCCGTGTCAGTCTCAGCCGTCCTCTCCCGACGGCTTCTCGAATCTTTTGGCGACCCTCTCGGCCCACTCGAAGACCCGCTTGCGCTCGGCCTCCATCGCGCGCCTCTCCCTTTGCTCCTCGATCTCCTCGCGGACCTTCTGAGAGGAGAAGAGCGGCGCGTCGGGATACGTGCTGGTCGCGGCCTTGCTGAATGCGTGGTCCATGACCGTGGAAAAGGCCTCGTGCACGTAGAGGCCCTGCCTCCACTCCGAGGCGAATCGCTGGTCCTGCTGGATCTCCCAAGCCTTCCGGTACGCCCCGCACAGGGCGAGAGGTCCGTGCCAGAACTCCTCTGGCGACATGCCTATCGCCATGTACTCCGGGAGCACGTCCCAGAAGATCTCGGAAATGGTGTCGTAGGCCTTCTCCTCCTGGCCTAAACCACCTTCCAGCTGGCCGCTTTTCCCTCGTCCACCTCCGGGTCGTCAAGGACGCTCTGGGCGGTCTCAAGGTACATGCTCACTAGCGCCTGATAGAGGTCGACCTTGTCGGAGGTGCGGTTGTAGATCTCGTTGATGAGGGACTGGGGCACCTTCGGGTGGTTCTTCGCGAACGCGGCGGTGAACATGTTCTTGATGGTCGTGATCTGCACGGACCCCATCAGCTCGTTGATGCGGAAGCCGTACATGCGCTCCGCCTTCTCGGCGGACGCGCGGTCGAACTCAAGCTCGTAGTCCTTGCCGTCGTAGCTGAGGACGATGCTCTTCGGCACCTTGGTCTCCTGGTCATCCATTGCGGAACCTCTCTTTCGTCGTATCTGTTAGCCTCTCCTGGCCTAGCTCGGGAACGAGACCTCGGGCGCGGTGCTCGGGGCGATGGAGAACTTCAGGTCGTGGACCGCGCCGACGCCGACGGAGTCCGACCAGAAGCTCAGGATGCCCTTGAACTTCACGATGCCGTCGTGGCCGTCGGGCGTGAGGGTGGTCACGCCACTCGTGGTGGTCTCGGACGCGCCGTAGTAGATCGCGTAGTACTGCTCGATGCCTGCGACCGCCTCAAGCGCCTGGACGTTCTCCTTGGTCCAGTTGGCGGTGAACTCAAGTCCGCCGCCGCTGTCAAGGATGTCGGGCGTGTAGGTGTGCGCGAGGTCCGACAGGGTGGTGTCGTCGAGCATGTTGGGGGCCTGCGAGTACGCGGGGATCTCCTTCACGTCGATGAGCTTGGCGTAGCTGGTGCCGTCAGAGGACTTCATCAGGTAGCTACGAGAGGTGTTGCGGGACTTGGCCGCTGCGGTTGGCATGGTTACCTCCTAAAGTGCGTTCCGAATCGGTCGACGATGCCCGTGTAGCGGGCGATCATCCGGTATATGCTCGGGTTCTCGGCGTTCTTGACCGGCTCGCACATGGTGCGCGTCATGTTCCGCATCCGCATGCGGTCGTCGATGGTCCCGAGGATTGCCTTGCATGTCGCCTTGCCGTCCTTGGCGGACGGGTGGGCGACCTCGATGGTGTACGTGAGCGACGCGCCCTCCTCCTCGTCGGAGGACGTCTGCAACCTGTTCGCGAGGACGTTCGAGGACTCAAGCACGAACAGGGCCGGGAAAGACCCGGGCACGGGGGTGTACTCGTTGGATATGTACGCCTCCGGGTAGTCCGCGAGCACGAGGCGGGCCAGCTCGTCGAAGAAGTCGACCTCGATGTCGATCATGCCGACCAGGCCTCCCTCGCCACGTCCATGAGCCTCTGGCGCATTGTCTCCGAGGCGGAGAGCATGTAGCCCTTGCCCGCCTGTCCCTGCGTCTTGTGCACCTCTCCGTCCACCGGGTCGCGGTAGTACCACCAGGTGGGGTCGAGCGGGTCGTGGGCCTCGGGCGTGCGCCGCTCGTCGTAGGACCACCCCTCGGGCAGCTCGCCCTGGTAGGTGCCCTCGCCGATGACGCCGGTGCCGAACTCCACGAAGGCAGCGTGCTCGCTGTCGGCGACCACGAAGA
>JAGAWD010000048.1 GCA_017941585.1 Olsenella sp.
GAGCCCGACGAGCAGAACCTTTTCCAATGTGCCAACCTCCCGAAAGCGGCGAGCCCGCAGGCAGCCGCGAAGAATGCCTACATGAACGCCAGGACGTACTGGGCCGTGTCGGTGTAGTCGCTGACGCCGATCGTCCCCACCCAGTACACGACCGCGGCGACCAGCAATCCGATGCAGACGACCTGGCGCCGCCTTCCCACGTCAAAGCACCCGTTGGTGGCGAACTTTGCCATGACGAGTGGAAAGAATGCGAATAGGTAGTAAAGAATCCTACCCGCGTTTGCGGAGATGACCCCGAGGGGGAAGAGAGCGACGGCAAACAGCACGACCAGGTAGAAGAAGTCGTCCATCTCGTCGGGACGACCAATCACACGCGTGGCCACAACCAGCGCAATCATCACGACAACGAGATAGAGCCAGGCCTTGTTCACATTTATGGACGACGCCATATAGCCCGCCGAAAGGTAGCGCCCGGGAACCGGGACCACCATGTTAATGGTGTTCATCACCCATCCGTACGTCCACTTGCCGAAGGCGGTAACGAGGAACGTGATGGCCGCCAACACGTGCGCCAACTTGAACCACCGCTTCCTCGCAATCTGCCAGACGGCAAATATGACCAGGCAGAAGACACTAGTGGAATGTACGAGCATAGCAAGGACAATCCCCGCCACGGCATGGGGAACCTTGCCGTCCGTAAAGAGCAGTATGGCGACGAGCCCGATGAGAAACGCCAGGCTCTGCCGAAACACGGAGAGCGAGAGGTTGTAGAAGAGGAAGAGGTAGAGCGTCACGCAGAGCGCGACGGATACGGTGCGTGCGCCGATCTTGCGCAGACGGGCGTTCAGGAGCTTCGCCGCAGAGAACACGAGCCCCATGTTAAGGGCCTCGAGCAGGAAGAACGTGCCCCAGATACCGCCCGCGGTCTTGGTGGACACAAACACGAGCAATGCAAACAGGGGCTCGATGTCGCGGGTGTCCCCGCTCCACGATATGCGGCTGAAGTAGTCGACCGGGTCGCTCGCCCGGAGCGCCTGCTCGGAGAGCGGTGCGAGATACGTGCCCACGTCCCTGCCGACGCTCGGGGCGCGCAGGGTGGCCAGGAGGACCGGAAGGAGAAGCCCGACGACGAGAAGCGCCCTTCCCCACGCGTCACGCCGACGTTCCCCAAGGTGCAGGGCAAGCCCCGTCAGGAGAAAGCAGACGGCATACGGCAGCAAGGGTATGACCTCCTCGTGGCATGCGGGCGCAGGTGACCTCGAGCCGAACGGCACCTGAAGCGTGCGCAGCAATTCACACATTCCATCGAATCATAACGCTTCGCAAGGAAACGAGGCGACGGAACGCGCGCGTCAACCCCACAAAACACTGATTGAACGCACCCAACGCGCGGTCTAGCCCACAAGGCGAGAGAGGAGCCCCTCCCATTGGTCGACGAGCCGCTCGGACTCGAACCGGCGGGAGGACTCGAGGGCGACCTGGCCCATGGCGGCCGTCGACTCGGGCGAGCTCATGCAGCGCAGGAGCGCCTCGGCAAAGCGGGCAATCGCGTCGTCCTCGCCCGCGTCCTGCTCGACGAGAATGCCATCGACGCCGTTCGTGATGATGTCGCGGGGTCCCGTGTCGTAGTCGAGGGAAACGATGGGAAGCCCGAAGGACTGCGCCTCGATCATGGTCATCGGAAGTCCCTCGAACCGGGCCGTGGAGGCATAGATCCGCGCCTGGCGGTACACGGCGTCGACGTCCTTGCGGGCGCCCGCGAGGTACGCACGCTCGAGGGCGAGCTCCTCCAACTCGGCGGCGAGGGCCTCGCGCTCCTCACCCTCGCCTACGATCCGGAGCTCCCAGCCGGCGGAGCGCTCGTCGCGCTCGACGTGGGCCCACGCGCGGAGCAGGCGGTCGAAGCCCTTCTGCTCGGTAAGCCTGCCCACGGAAAGAACCACTGGCTTCTTATCGAGACGCTGCGATTCCGACACCTGGTAGGGCGAAGGGTTGAAGATGCTGCAGATGCCCGCACGCATGCTTGGGTTGTCCTCGAGGTAGTACCCCTTGTCCGTCTCGGTAAGTGTGACGATCTGGTCGGCATGGCGAGCGGCGAACTTGCGCCCGAGGGGGTTCATACCCACCTGCACCTTGTAGTTGAAGTGCTCCCAAGAGACGGTCCTGTAGCCGATCCTGCGGGCGTTCGGAATAGTGTAGATCCCCAGCGCGGCAAATACGTTCACCACGACGTCTGGCCTCATCTGCCTGAGCAACCTGCCTAAGTGAGCGTAGGCCTTGAGGAAGTAGCGCTTGTTGTCGAGCCCGCCGCCGGGAACGAGCGTTCTAAGCGTCACGCTCTCGTCAAGCGGGTAGAAGCTGGTGTTGTCACCACTGATGCTTATGATGCACACCTCGTGGCCGCGCCTCACGAGGCCGTTTGCGATGAGCGAGGTCACGCGCTCGCTTCCGGCTCCGCGCGAGAAGTCTTGTATGAGAAAGGCGATCTTCATCGTAGATGCGACGTCCCCCGAGACGAATGAATCCCTTGTCACGTTGGCCTATGATACCCCACACATGGAGCGCAGCACGCCTCCGACGCACTTCGCAACGTCGTCCCAGCGGTAGCGCGAGGAAACCTCCCCCGCGTCGACGGCGACGGGCGCCGCGAGCATGGAGGAGATAGCGTCGGCCCACTCGGATGCGTCGGAGGCGTCCGCGACGCCGATGCCGCGCTCCCCCACGATTTCGGCCACAGACGCGCAGCACGTCGAGTAGACCACGGGCGTGCCACACGAGAGGCACTCGGCGGCGGGCAGCCCAAAGCCCTCGAGTACGGAGGGAAAGGCCATGAGGGCCGCACCCCTGTAGACGGCGGCGAGCTCGGGGTCGGAAAGCGACCTCAGGACCTCCACTCTGTCGCGCACGCCATGGTGCTCCGCACGGGCGAGCGCCTCGTCGCGCTCGTGCAGCACGGCCACGAGCCTCGCGTCCGAGAGCCTCGCGTCCGAGAGCACCTCGAGGAGCACGTCAAAGTTCTTGTGCGCCCTGAGGTTGCCGACGTAGACGATGTAGGGCCCGTTGTCCCCGTGAGCGGCCTCGTAGGCGTCGCCAACGGGGGTGAAGTCCTCGGAGACACCGTTTCCGCAGTTTATGACCTCGACGCTATCGTCTCTGAGCCACGTGCGGATGGCGCTGGCGGAGGCCTCGGACACCGTAATCACGTGCCCGTTCCTCCTGATGTTTGGCCTGAGCACACCGTCGTAGTACGCAAGGTACTTCGCCCTGGAAGGCCAGGGGGTCTCGAGGTGTATGAGGTCATGCACCGTCACGACCTGAGGGCAGCGCGCCTTGGCGAAGCAGTTGTAGCCCGGCGAGTAGATGAGGCCATTTGTGGGCAGGTCGCCCTCGAGGCATCCCGTTGGGGAGGAGGGGCTGCCGTCGAGCCCAAGGCTCTCCCACTCGACGTCGAGGCGCCCAGTGACCTCGCGCGCGTAGCGCCCGATGCCATGTTCGCCAACCCATCTGGTGTCGATGTAGATCAAGGTATCTCCGTCCCCGACGCGGCCAGGCATCCGGCCTATGCCCTCAGCACGTTCTCGCAGTACGCACGAATGTTCTCCCGGAAGATCTCGTCGGAGAACGAGTGGGAGTAGGCGGCGATCTCCTCGCGAGAGAGCTCCACCCC
>JAGAWD010000049.1 GCA_017941585.1 Olsenella sp.
CAAGGGGGACTGGAAGCTCGACCTGCGCGTCAACGAGCAGACCGAGCTCGAGATCTTCGCACCGCAGAACCCGCCTGAGCGGGCCTCGTATCCGGAGGCATGCGGCCTCAGGCACCTCGCGTTTCGAGTTACGGACATCGAGGCGGTAGTGGCCGAGCTCGAGGAGAGGGGAATTGCCTGCGAGCCCATTCGCACCGATGACTTCACCGGGCGCAAGATGACCTTCTTCGCCGATCCGGACCACCTGCCTCTCGAACTGCACGAATAGCACGGGGCGCGAGCCGCGCACGGTTGCGCAGGCGGCTCGGTCTCTCTGCGGTGGCGCCCTAACGCTGCGGAATATTGCGATTGGGGCACGGCTGAGTTAATCGCAGAATTCGTCTGCCGTCACGCACTATACTCTTGAGGCGTAGGGTGTCGCCGGCGTGCGCCGGGCTGGCAGTATGCGGCGCGCGTTCTTGAGTGCGGAGGTCTCATGGGAGCTTTCTTTGGCGCGGTCTCGCACCGCGATGTTGTGCTGGACGTCTTCTTCGGAGTCGACTACCACTCTCACCTCGGCACGCGCCGGGCCGGCATGGTCTCATGCCTTCCCGAGGGCGGCTTCAAGAAGGAGATCCACTCCATCGAGAACACCCCCTTCCGCACCCGCTTCGACCACGACCTGCCGGAGTTTCGAGGCAACTGCGCCATGGGCTGCATCTCCGACTCCGACCCCCAGCCGCTGCTCGTCCGCTCCAAGCTCGGCGTCTACGCCATCTCCACGGTGGGCAACATCACCAACCACGACGCGCTCGTCGACCGCCTGACCGCACTCGGCGCGCAGTTCATGGCCATGAGCTCCGGCGAGGTCAACGCCACCGAGCTCGTCGCCACCCTCATCAACACGCAGGACAGTCTGGTCAAGGGCATCAAGTACGCGCAGGCGCAGATTGAGGGGTCGCTCACCCTCCTCATCATGACGGAGCAGGGCGAGCTCATCGCCGCGCGCGACAAGATGGGCCGACTGCCCGTGCTGCTGGGGAGAGACGACGACGGCTACTGCGTCTCGTTCGAGTCGTTCGCCTACGGCAAGCTCGGCTACGAGGACGTGCACGAGCTCGGCTCCGGCGAGATCGTCAGAATCTCCGCCGACGGCTTCGAGGTCCTCTCCGAGCCGCGGGACGAGATGCGCATCTGCGCCTTCCTCTGGGTCTACTACGGCTACCCCAACTCGAACTACGAGAACGTGAACGTCGAGGTCATGCGCTACAGGAACGGGCGCATCATGGCGCGCGACGAGCGCGAGCGCGGCACGCTTCCCGAGGTCGACTACGTCGCCGGCGTGCCAGACTCGGGGCTTCCTCACGGCATCGGCTACGCGATGGAGTCTGGGCAGACCTTCGCGCGTCCGTTCGTCAAGTACACGCCGACGTGGCCGCGCTCGTTTATGCCCACCAACCAGGCCATCCGCAACCGCGTGGCCAAGATGAAGCAGATTCCCGTTCCCGAGCTTATCGACGGAAAGCGCCTGCTTCTGGTGGACGACTCGATCGTCCGCGGCACGCAGCTGCGCGAGACCGTCGACTTCCTCTACGACACGGGCGCGAAGGAAGTCCACATGCGCTCGGCCTGCCCGCCCATCATGTACGGCTGCAAGTACCTCTCCTTCTCGCGCAGCAACTCCGAGTACGAGCTCATCGCCCGCCGCAAGATCAAGGAGCTCGAGCCCGAGGGCGGGGAGGAGCACATCGCGGAATATGCGGATGGCAGGACTGAGCGCGGCAAGTGTCTGCTCAGGTCCATCTGCGAGGAGATGGGCTTCGACTCGCTCTCGTTCCAGAGTCTCGACGGGCTGCTCGAGGCCATCGGCCTTCCGCGTGAGAAGGTCTGCACGTACTGCTGGGACGGTCGCGAGTAAAGAACGAGCTCAGGAGCCCGGGCGTCAGGTGTCGCGGCACGTGTGCCGTGCGTTCGATGGGCGAGGCCGACGACTCGTCGCACCTGCATGGGCTTGCGCTCGGATGGCGTGGCCGAGAGACGTTGGGGGTCGATCATGGATGATGCTTCCAGAGGTGTTTCGGCAGTTTTTGGCAGAGCCTGCGGTGCGACCGCGGCTCTCGGCGTGGCTCTTGGGGCCGCAGTGGTCGGAGCAGTTGCCCCGCGCAGGGGCAACGCGTACGTGGACGCGCGGTGGCGCATGCTGAGCAGGTACCGCTACGCGCACCGCGGGCTTCACGACCTTGCCGCCGGCATTCCCGAGAACTCGCTTCCGGCGTTTCGCCGCGCGCGAGAGATGGGCTACGGCGTCGAGCTGGACGTCCACCTGACGGCGGACGACCGGCTTGTCGTGATACACGACTCTGACCTCTCCCGTCTCTGTGGGACCACTCGCATCGTCGAGGACCTTACCCTTGACGCCCTGCGCGACCTTCGCCTCTTGGGAACCGATGAGCCTGTGCCCACGCTGGACGAGGTCCTTGCCATCTTTGAGCACGACAGCGCCGGCGACCCGGCACACGGTGTCTCGCTCCGTCGCGACAGGCATCGCGCCAGGCGGCGGGACAAGACCTTCCAACCGCATGACGATCGGCCTTCTGATGGCGAGGCGCCGTCGGGTGACTGCCCCGCGAGCGGCCGTCCCGCGGGCGGCCGACCAGAAACGCCTCTGATCATCGAGCTCAAGACGTGGAACGGCAACGCCACGCGGCTTGCGTCACGCACGATGGAACTGCTCGACTCCTACTGCGTGAGCTATTGCATCGAGAGCTTTGACCCCTATGTGCTCGCATGGCTCCGGCGCAGGCGCCCCGAGGTCATCCGCGGCCAGCTCTCCATGGACCTTCGGGGCGGCAAGGTGGTTGGCCGGATCTACGATTTCGCCCTCACCATGCTGCTGAAGAACTATGTCTCCCGTCCGGACTTCGTCGCATACCGCTTCGAGGACAGAGATCTCCCCGCTCCACGTCTGGCGTTCGGGCCCCTGGGCGCGAAGCGCGTCTTGTGGACGATCAGGAACGCCGACGACCTTGCTGCGTGCGACGCCGAGGGAGCCGTCGCGATCTTCGAGGGATTCCTGCCCGATTCTCGCTGACCGCCGCCGCGCCGACCGCCGTCGCGCCGACCGTCGCGCCGACTGCCG
>JAGAWD010000006.1 GCA_017941585.1 Olsenella sp.
ACGCCAAAACGGTGCTGCTCGTCGATCACGACGAGCGTCAGCCTGTCGAACTCGATGTCATCCGAGAGGATGGCCGTGGTCCCGAAGACGACGCTGGTGTCTCCGTTTGAGATGAGGCGCGCGGCCTCGGCCCGAAGCGCCACGTCCGTGGAGCCGGTGATGAGCGCCCACGTGACGCCCGCCTTGTCGAGCAAGGGCCCCAGCTTGTCTGCATACTGCCTCGCGAGAACGGAGGTGGGCGCCATCATGGCTGCCTGGGTCCCCGTGTCGGCCACGCTGGCGAGGGCAAACGCCGCCACCGCGGTCTTGCCCGTTCCCACGTCTCCCAACAGAAGTCGATTCATCGCATGGGGCGACGCCATGTCGGCGAGAGTCTCCGATACCGCCTGCTCCTGCTCCTCCGTGAGGGAGAACGGGAGAGCCGCGCGCAGCGCCGCGACACAAGGTCCAGAGGTCACGTGGGCCGTGGGCAAGACGCCGCGGCAATCGATGTGCCGCCGCGCGAGGAACGCCACCTGCAGGCACAGCAGCTCGTCGTAGGCAAGCCTCCTTCGCGCGCGCTCCTTTGCCGTCAGGGAGGACGGGAAGTGAATCTCCCGCAGGGCCCTCGACTCGCTCATGAGACCATGTCTCGCCACCAGGTCCGCGGGCATGAAGTCGCAGAAGTCGCCCGTGTCCTGCAGGGCAGAGGACACGATCCTTCGCATCCACGACGCGGTGATGCCCTCTCCCACGGGATGGACCGGCAGGATGCGCGCATAGCTCCCGCCCTCTCCCTTGGAGGCGAGAACCTCGTGAAAGGGTGCCTTCATCTGCTTGAAGCCGTAGTTGAAGGTCACCTTGCCGGAAAGGGCAATCGTGTCGCCCACCTTCACCTGCTCGGCAATCCACGGCTGGCGAAAGAAAGTCGCCTCGATCACGCCGGTATCGTCGAGGACGTACAGCTCGACAATCTGCATGCGGGGACGCGGCCTCTTGAGCTCGACCCTGTCGACGGTGCCGACGACCGTGACCTCCTGTCCCACATCAGCGTGGGCGATGTCAGTCACGCAGGTAAAATCGAGATAACGACGGGGAATGTGCAGGAGCAGGTCGCGGACGCGCGCGATGCCAAGCCTCTCGAGGGCATCACGTCTCGCACCCGACACATAGCGCAGGCGCGAGACGTCGTTAGAGAGGGACTGGGTGCGCGAGAGACGCTCGCCCACCTCGGCTGTTGTCGGGGCCTTCCCCACGTTGAGTCCGAGTCTTTCCTATTCGATGGAGAAGACGACGGGATAGAGGGGCTGCTCGCCGCGATGGGAGTCAATCTCAAGGTCGGGCTGGGCGTCCTCGATGGCAGAAATGAGATGGGCGAACGACTCGTCATCGAGGTCGGAGCCCGCGAGGATGGTAAGGGTGTCTCCCTCCTCGGCCTCCTGCATGCGGTTGATAACGTCAATCGTAACGGCCTCGACGTCGGAGCCCACGACCTCGATGGAGCCACCCTCGATGCCCATGACATCACCCGCGTGGATGGGCGTGCCATCTGCGGCGGAGGAATCACGCACGGCAGTGGTGACCTCACCATCACGAATTCCCGCAATAGCCTCGTTCATCTCCTTGACATTGGAGTCGAGACCTCCCTCGGGATCGGCGACGAACATGGCGGAGAATGCCTGGAGGACGGTCTTGGTGGGAACGACGGCGCAGACGGTGCCGTCGCAGGCGCCGGCGGCAGCCTCCGCGGCCATGCGGATGTTGCCGTTGTTGGGAAGGACGATGACGCTCTCGGCGTTGCAATTCTCGATGGCCTCGAGAATATCGGCCGTGGAGGGGTTCATGGTCTGGCCACCCGACACGATGACGTCGACGCCGAGCGACTTGAGGATCTCGGCCTGACCGGAGCCCGCAGCTACCGCCACGAAACCCAGGGGCTTCCTTGGCGCCGAAGAATCGGTCACGTTCTTCTTGTCCTCGCGAATGGACTCGGTACGCTCCTGGGCCTCGAGATCCATGTTGTGGACGAAGACGTTGAAGATCTGGCCGCGGTGCAGCATATGACGCAGGACGCGGTCGGGACGGTTGGTGTGGACGTGGATCTTGTAGTCGGGGTTGGAGCCAACGAGAAGCTCGCAGTCGCCCGAGGCGGCAAGATACTTGAGGTTTGCCTCCTCGTCGAAGTCCGGGTCCTCGGCATGGAAGAGGAACTCGGTGCAGTAGCGGTACTCGGAACCCTCCCAATCCTCGTTGATCTCGATGTCGACGATATTTGCGACCTGCGCCTTTGCGTCGCCGGTATCGATCGTCGTCTTGAAGTCGGAAACCTCGCCGGCCTTGCCGTTGTAGGCGTTCACGAAGCCCTCGATGAACGTCGCGAGGCCGAAGGCGCCGGAGTCCACGACGCCGTTCTCCTTGAGTACGGGAAGCAGGTCGGGGGTACGCGCGACGGACTCATAGGCCTCCACGACGATGGCGTCAAGCGCCTCCTGGGGAGTGACCTTGGCCTTCTCGAGTTGGTCTGCCTTTGTAGAGATGTCCTTGAGCACGGTGAGGATCGTGCCCTCGACGGGCTTGCGGACTGCCTTGAAGGCGACCTTGACTCCGTTGCGAAGCGCGGCCGCGATGTCGGACGTGGTTGCCTGTGCGCCCTTCGCGTTCACGAGGCCCTCGGCCACGCCGCGCAGAATCTGGCTCGTGATTACGCCGGAGTTGCCGCGCGCGCCCATGAGCGATCCGTGGGTGATGGCCTCTGCGATGTCTTCCATGGAGGCATCGGCCGGCAGCGCCTGGACCTCCTTCACAACGGTGCCGAGCGTAAGGGACATGTTGGTTCCGGTGTCACCATCAGGCACGGGAAAAACGTTGAGCTTGTTGATCTCATCCGCCTTGTCGGCTACGACCTGTGCGGCGACGGGAAAACAGTTGCGAACGACGTTGGCAATCATTTCAGGAGGACCTCTGTTCCTTCTATCGTTGTTGGAAGCGTGCGGGCCAGCCTATGCTAGCTGGTGCGGATGCCGCTGATGTGCACGCACACATCCACGTCATCCAGCTCGGCAATCTGCTTGAGGACGAACTTGACCGAGCTGACCAGATTGTTGGACACGGACGACATGTTCACGCCCCGCTCGACCACGACGTTAAGGTCGACCTTCACGTGACCGTCCTCAGAGGATACGACGATCCCCCTCCTCAGGCGATACGTTGGAAGCAGGTAGGTCACGCCCTCCTGCTCGTCCGTTACCGCCATGCCAACGACGCCATAGCATTCGAGCGCTGCGTAGCCGGCAAGGTCAGCGATGCAGTCGTTCGACACACGGAGTGCTCCCGGAACGACAGTTGCCATTTCTTCTCCTCTCGATTGGCCGCTCTAGCGACCCGAGCATGAATCTGCATCACTATAGCATTTGAAGATTGAAAGAGTGGAAGGGAACGTTTGTCTGCCCTGCATCAACACAACGCAAGGGACGCAGCTTCGTCACGAAAGTCATGATGCGCGCTCTCCCGGCATGCCGCGCTCGACACTTCCGAACAGGTCAAAGCCCCGCGATAATACGAGTTGCGAGCAGAGGGAGGCGCAGATGGCCATCGCCAAAAGCCCCAGAGAGTTTCCGGCGTGGGAAAATATGTACGATTTCTGAAGCGATTCCACGTCATACCCCAGGGCTGCCATCTCCCTGCGGACAAACCATGCAACACGAGACGTGCGCGTCCAGCCGCGCGAGACGCCGTCGGCAAGAACGCTCTCGGCAGATAGCTCCGCCCTGGCGAGCTTTGAGGTGGACGAGAGGAGCCGAGGGGTGCCCGTGAAGGTACGCACGCCCATGTGGTCCGGTGCCGAGTAGCTGGCCTCCACGAGCGCGGCCGAGCGCTCGTCCAGCACCGACTCCATAGAGGCCATCGTCTCGACTCGAACCTTCGTCAAGACAGGGGTCTCAACACCACCCCACGCCAAGCCGACAACGAGTACCCGCACCATTGCCGCGACCGCACCGAGAAGGCAGAGCGCGGCCAAGGCGGACAGCGCGTTGGAAAGTTGAAGCGACCTCATGGCATTCCTCTCCTCGGTGGCATAAGCGACCTGCGGCACCGCCATAGGCAGGCCGCATTAATGCCATGGTCGCATGGCGCCCGGACAATAACTCCCCTTACGGAGTTGTCGCGACGTGCGTCCCATTCGCAAGCACAAGCCATGCCACTTCGCTACAAAACCACCACAAGAAAGTGTGTTTATGACTTGCACACCGGTCTCGCTGTGATATATTTGGACGGCTTTGGAAATTGCGGGGCATCCGCGCCGCCTTTTGGAGGTCGTAATAATGTCGAAGGTTTGTGATATCTGCGGTAAGCACGCCGTTGCTGGTCGCTCAATCAGCCACTCCCACCGCACCGTCAACCGTAAGTTTAAGCCAAACATCCAGCGCGTCACCGTCTTCGAGAACGGCAAGTCCGTCAAGAAGAACGTTTGCGCCCGCTGCCTCAAGAGCGGCAAGATCGCTCGCTCCGCTGCCCAGGCGTAAGTCCGAGCAACAAATCAGCGCTTAAGCAACGAGGCCCCGAAAGGGGCCTTTTTTTTCGGCTCTTCGAAGCTTTGGCGGATGGCGCCAGCGCAGTCCTGCCGAGCGAATTCTCGGACGTGCGAAATGACTTCGAATGAACGACTCCCTCCTGCGCAGAAAAGTGGGCTCCTCGAAACTTCTGGTGGATTCCCGCCACGTCCCAGGCGCAAACCCCTTCTAGTGGATGCCGCCGACGTGCCCCAGGCGCAAAATGGCCCCGCGTGGATTGCGCCAGGCGCAAAACCCCTTCTAGTGGATGGCGCCGACGTGCCCCAGGCGCAAAATGGCCCCGCGTGGATTGCGCCAGGCGCAAAACCCCTTCCGGTGGATTCCCGAATCGTCCATTCGAAGCACTTTTGCGCCTGGGGTCGTCCACTGGAGCCACTTTTGCGCCTGGGGCCCACGTCCAATCGTCCACTGGAGCCACTTTTGCGCCTGGACCCTCACCACTTTTTCAATTGGGTCATCTTCTCGCGGGCGTGCCGTCGGGGTTAATCCGCCAATAGTTTCGAGGAGCCTTTTCAGGACTCGACAAACGCGTGTCGACAATCGAGAGCGACAATCGTGACTCGACAAGGAGCCAAGAGGCTGGTCCTGACGCGAGGCCAAGCCTGCCGACGGCTATCCCATGAGGTAGACGGCGACGCAGCCCTCGTGGCACGTCACGCACGCATCCTCCGAAACTACGATATTTGAAACGCCAGCGTCATCGAGAAGCGCGAGGGGCGCGTGATCGAGCTCCCACTTGCTCCCCCGCTCTGAGACGACCGTTCCCGGTGCGAGCGCTATGGCCGAGAAGGTCCGCCCCCTGGCGTCTGCGCCAAACCGCCAGGACCTCGCCCCCCTTGGCGAGAGCAGACGAAGTTCATAGGCATCCTCCACCACGCGGATGTCAAGGTCGACGTTGTTGGCAAGCTGTCCCACAACCGCAAGGGCATGGTCGGGCCTGCCTCCCGTCGCGCAGGTGATCGTGAGCCTCAGCGGCACCCCCCTGCGTGCGGCCTCATGCCGGGCGCAGCCGATGGCGTAGGCGAGGTCCGTCGCGTACTTCTCCCTGGGAAGGGAGATCTCGCGCCCGGCAACGGCGTGCGCCCACGCCCCCACGTCCGAGCCGACAGAGTCGCCGTCGCCGCAGAACATGTCCGGAGCGACGCCGGCCGCATGAAGCGCACGGGCACCTGCGTCAGCCGCAATGACGTAGTCGGCCCCGTCAGCGAGGCGGCGGACGAGCTCCGTGCCGCTCGGCTCGGGAGAGCCGTCCACGATGAGGGCCGCCATGGGCATCGTGCCGGGAATCGCGAGGGAAGGCTCGGCATAGTCCTGCAGCAGCTCATAGGAGAGCTCGGGGTAGCCGTGGACGAAGACGCTCGAGAAGGGCCTGCACTCCCCCACCTCGCGGTCTCCGTGCGGGCTGAAGAGGCAGACCGTCGGGAAGCCGACGGAGCGGGCGCTTCTCAGCGAGAATGGCGCGTCCTCGAAGACCCAGGTCTCGGCCACGGGGGTCTGCAGGGCGGCGCGGGCGATGTGCCATATGTCAGGGAAGTCCTTGCTTCGCACGGGTCCACCCGTGGAGACGATCTCGGAGAAGTAGTCGCGGATTCCCTGCGCCTCGAGCGCGAGCTCCAGCTCGGCGACGGGCGTCGACGAGGCGACCACCATGGGCACACCGTGCGACCTGAGGTCGTCGAGAAACTCCCTGCAGCCACAGAGCAGGCGAACGTCGTGGGCATAGGCCTCGCGCACGAGGGCCAGGAACTCGCCCTCGAGCTCGGACGCGCTCCTCTCGCGAATGTGGCGGTCGTGAAGGTAGGAGCAGAGCTCCCCAAGCGGCAGCGACTCGCTCTCGACAAACACGCCCTCGGGATCGGGCACGCCGTAGCGCTCGAGCAGCCCCACGGTAACGTCGTGCCACATGGGCATGGAGTCGATGAGCGTCCCGTCGCAATCGAATATGGCACCGGAGATGGCCATGAGGTCCTCCAAGTCAAAGCCGTCGGAAAAGATCTTCTCGGGGACTCATCCCCTGAGTGTGCAAGCTCCCTTAGGAGCAGATTCCATGATATCAACTGCACACGCCCCGGCTTCGTGATAGATTCATACCCCGTTGGGTACAAGCGAAGTCGGCCGCCGCGGAGCGTCCCGCGGCTGGCGCGTCAGTCATGTATATGGAGGATTCAATGGCACGCTATGATTACAGGTGCACCTCGTGCGACACGACCTTCGAGGTCGAACACCACATGAACGAACATCCCGACATCACCTGCCCCAAATGCGGGCACAAGGCGGAGCAGGTGTTCGCCGCATCGGGGATCGTGTTCTCCGGATCGGGGTTCTACAACACCGACCAGAAGGACAAGAAGTAGCGAAGCGCCGCGCTCGGCGGGCGCCGTGCGCGAGGGCCTGCCAGCACACGGCTCGAGGCCTGACGCGACAGATGAGCGGGGGAAGGTCCAGATGGGCCCTCCCCCGCTTTCTGCGTCGAAATCGATTGTTCCGCCAGCGTGCCTACTCGAGAACCTCGAGCACCTGCGGGCGCTCTGCTTGGGCTTCACTCGGCCGAACGCCTGTGCGATGGTGCCCTCCTCGTCGATGAGGTAGGTGGTACGGACGAGCACCGTCGCGGGCCTGCCGAAGCGCGTGCCCTCCTCAAAGACGTCGTAGGCACGCATGACCTCTCGCGCGGGGTCGGACAGCAGCGTGAAGGGCACGCACCCGCATTATACGGCAACGGCTCCTCGCGCCGGGCTAGCGCCTTCTCAGGCGCGCGAGAAAGTGGCCGTCCAGGAGCACGTCGCCCTCCGAGGTGCCTGCACTGCGCAGAAAGCCGCCTTCGGACAGCATGCCTGACAGTAGTGCCCGCGCATCGGCCGAGAGGGCCGGCACCACGGCGGCGGCGGCGTCTGCCGGCTCTGCCGAGAAGCCCGCCCCCGCGACGCTCGCAAGGAAGCGAGAGACGACCCCCTCGTTCTCGGAGGCGAGGTTCGAGCAGGTGGAGTAGAGGAGCAGTCCGCCGGGCGCAACGCGCGCGGAGGCCGCGGTAAGTATCTCGAGTTGGAGCGACGGGAGAGACCCCCCAGCAGCGACCGCCCCCTCCTCGAGGGACCACGCAATCTCGGGATGCCTCCTGAGAGTGCCGGACCCCGAGCAGGGGGCATCCACGAAGACCGTGTCGAACGTGCGCGCCAGCGCATCGGGGAGCTGGCCGGACGCGAGGCGGCGCGCGTCAAAGGCAAGGCTTTGGCATTGCTCGGAGAGGCCCGCGCGCGCGATGCGCTCGTTCGCCACCCCGACCTTGAACTCCTCCAGGTCGATCGAGGTCATGCGCGGCCTTGCGCCCATCGAGGCCGACGCGCCCGCGATGACGATGGTCTTCGTCGCCCTGCCCTGTCCCA